>JANWKK010000102.1 GCA_025451425.1 Gemmatimonadaceae bacterium | reverse complement strand
GTTTCCAAGACGCAAATTGAAGGCTGCAATTCCTCTTTCGGGTTCACGATGTCGATACGACGCTCACCTGTCTTGCTCTCCGCTGCGGCGACGCTGGTCGTCGTTGGTGGCTGCCATTCCAACGCTCCGGTAGTCGTTCCTCCACCACGCCAGCTGAGCGATTCCGCGGCAGCGGCGGTGCGATGGATCGACGTGCGCGCGGTCCCAGTCACGGTTCGTGACTCGACTCAGCTCATCATCGATCGCGCGCCATTCGTCGCCTTCGTCGGGAATGCGCGGGTGCTTGGCGTCAGTGAGCTCACCGAAGGGACTCACCAGTTCGGAGCGATGCTGCTGTCCATGCTCCAAACTCTGTCATCGGAGGGATTTCGCGGCCTTGCTGTTCAGGCGCCGATGGCGGAAGCGATGGAGCTCGATCGCTACGTGCGCACGGGCGTCGGCAATCCACGACAATGGCTCCGCAGCCTCGGCTCGCCGCACTGGAACACCCAGGAGCTCCTGAACATTGTCGAGTGGATTCGTAATTACGATCGCGATCATGCGGGCGCGGAGCAGATCGGCTTCTACGGTTTCGAGCTGCCGAACGCTGGTCACGCTGTCGCCGTGGTGACGACACTCCCCGATAGCATTGCCGGCTCCTCGCTGAACGCATGGCTCAAGCACGAGATACAGTGCGTTCCCACGGGCGAGAGTGCGGCGTGGGGGCGCGACGGCCCGGCATCCGACAGCACCTTCTGGAATCGCTGTCGAGGCGAGACGGCGGCTGTTGTCGACTCGCTTGGCGCGCTGCGCGCGCGACTGGGCTCGCGCCCGAGCGCGCAGGCGAGTGTCGCTTTCGCGGAGCAGATGGCGCGTTTGACGCAGCACGATGCGGACGTGGGATTGCGACACCTGCCCCGCCATCAGACGGTCGCGGACCACATCATGTGGGTCGCGAACAGCCTCGGCCCGGACGCGAAGCTGCTCGTGTGGGGACGCGACGTCGAGTCTGGCCGCCTAACGGGCGAGGGTGGCGTCGTGCAGTCCGCCGTTCCTCTTGCGAGCACGCTTGGCGATCGATATCGCAACCTCGCCTTCACCGCCGGCCAGGGTGTCGTCAGAGCTCAGCCGATCAACGTTGGCCAGCGCGAGCCAGGCGGTGAGACTAACATGCGCCTGCGCGCTGCACGTCCAGAGTCGTATGAGGATGTGCTCAATCATGCGACGATGGATAACTTCCTTCTCGACCTCCGAAGCGTCGGCAGCGAGGCGGGGTCCGGTTGGCTCAAGGGCCCGCATCAAGCGCGGCTCGTCAGCGGCGTGTACTCCGAGAGCGCGCTTGGCGTTTTCGAAACGACGCTACAATTTCCGTCGTACTACGATGGTTTGCTCTTCTCCAAGAATGCGACGCCGGCGACTCCGCTAAGGCGTTAGGCACCGGCCTTACCAATCACATCATGTGCAGGAACATCAAGACATTGGCAAACTTCTCGCCGCCGGCAACCGACGACGAGAGTCGCGCCTCGGCAGTGCAATTCGTTCGGAAGCTCAGCGGCACAACGAAGCCGTCACGCGCGAACGAGGAACCGTTCAACCGTGCTGTCGAGGAAGTCACCGAGGCAGCGGAGCGATTGATTCGATCGTTGCACATCAGCGCTCCGCCACGTAATCGCGACGAGGAAGTCCGCAAGGCGCGCGAGCGGGGCCAGAAGCGCTTCGCACGCGAACGCACCCAGGCCTGAGTCGGCACTCGGACAACCTGGACACTGCGGCCTGTTCCAGTCACCTTCCGCTCATGCTCCGTTCTCCGCTGACGCGCGTCCGCAAGCTTTGCCTCGCGTTGCCTGAGGCGCACGAGGTGGAAGCGTGGGGCGAGCCGACTTTTCGCGTGAAGAACAAGCTGTTCGCGATGTACGCCTCGTCAGGCAATCATCACGGCGCCGGGCGTCCAGCGATCTGGATGAAAGCGCCGCCCGGCAATCAAGACATCATGGTGCGCGCAAACCCGGATCGATTTTTCGTTCCGCCCTACGTCGGGCCGAGTGGCTGGATCGGCGTTAATCTGGATGGAGATATCGATTGGAAGGAGCTCGACATGTTGCTCCGTGATTCGTATCGACTCACGGCCCCAAAACGGCTCGCCGCGCGCGTGGAGGACGAATGACCCCCGCCGACCACCCCGAAGGACCTTGGGCCGCGGCCTTCACGCCGCGTGCACCTAACGAGAAGCGCTACTGGCTCGTGAAGTCCGAGCCCGATGTCTTTTCCTTCGACGACCTTCGCGCCGCTCCGAAGCAGACGACGCAGTGGGACGGCGTGCGCAACTTCGCCGCGCGCAACTTTCTCCGCGACGGAATGAAGCGCGGTGATCGGGTCTTCTACTATCACTCGAGCTCGAGTCCGCAGGCGATCGTCGGCATCGCCGAAGTCGCGCGCGAGGGCTACCCGGATCCGACCGCCACCGACAAGAAGCATCCAGCCTTCGACGCGAAGTCCAACCGGACGGACCCAACGTGGTACGCCGTCGATATCAAGGCGGTCGCGCCGCTGAAGCGTCCCGTCACGCTTGCTGAGATCAAGGCGAACAAGGCGCTTGCCGACATGGCGCTCGTCCGCATCGGCCGGCTTTCCGTGACACCGGTGACACCGAAGGAGTGGGAGACGATCGTCGCGATGGCCGAACGCTGATGGCTGTCCGCGTCGTTAGGCTTGGCGCCGCGCGGGTCCCGAATGAAGGGCCGCGGCTCGGTACGGTGCGTCGCCCGCCACGCGCCGTTCGCAAGGAGGACTTCTCGACGGGCGATTGGTTCGATCTCTGGCTCCCGGATCTCGCACCGACGACTCTCATCGTCAAGTGGGCGCTCGCCGAGGGGTGGACGCCCGCGCGCTGGGAGAAGTTCGCGCGCGCGTATCGGCGGGAGATGCGCGCACCCGAGCAGCAGAGGCTCATCGCTCTGCTCGCCGCGCTCTCGAAGCAGGCGAACTTCTCGATCGGCTGTTACTGCGAGGACGCCTCACATTGCCATCGGACGCTCCTTGCCGAGCTGCTCGCCGACGCGGGCGCCAGCATGGCCTAACGGCTACCGAACCGTAACCTGGATCGCGGACGTGGCACCCGAGTGATCGGAGCGCGCCACGACGGTTGCGACTCCGGCGCGAAGGCCAGTGATCCGGCCGGTCGTCGCGTCGAGCGACACGTACACGCTGTCGCCCGGCCGGCTCAGGCTCCAACTCGGCGAGCCGTGCGCCTGGTGACCGCCATCGCACCAACTGTCGCTGCCGTTAGGTGTGACCGACTGACCCACCGCGACAACGACGAGGCCCGGCGTCACGACGACTGCCGCGCCGCCGCTGCTGCACGTTGGATCGCCGACAATGACGCACCCAGAAACAGCAAACACCAGCAGCGCTGCGGCAAGAACGCGTTGCATATCGCCTCTCCGTTGGCATTTCCGGCCCGCCCAACGCGAGAGCAATGCCGCCGTAGAGCGAGGACTCGCATTCGTGCAACTTCGCTTGACATCGTGGCTTGAGCTTTTTGTCTAGCTCCCCACCGCGGCGCTCTGTGTCACTTCGCGCGGCCTGAAGTGTGTCGAGTTGCAGCAGGTGCGCTCATCGCGCTTTCCACATCGATCTCGCCACGCCGAGCAAAAACACAATCACCGCGACGGCACCCGTCGTGGCGGTAAATCGATCGCCACGGACGCGGGCGAGGTAGGCGATCACACCCGCGCCCGCAGCCAGGACGCCGAAGACGAGCTGCTGCGCCGCCGCATAGACGAGGTTCGCACTCTCCCGCAGCCCCTCCACCTTGACCTGGAGGTCGCCGCGATTCGCGCGCGCCACGAAGCGGCTCACGCCTTCCGGCAGTGTCAGCACGGAAAGAGCCATGTCCTTCACGGCCGACCTAACGAGCGTCACCCAGTCGTGATCGCGGCCGAGGACGAATTCTTCGAGATAGGGCTGAATCGTGCGCATCGGGGCCATTGACGGATCGAGCGTCGTGCACAAGCCGAGGAGAAGCAGGATCGTCCGCTCGAGCAGGACCCAGTCCTTCGGCACCTGGAACGTGCGCGTGAGCTCGCGAAACGACACATCCAGCTTTCGGAGATCGGCGAGCATCTCGGTCTTCGCCCGGACGTCGACCTGAACGTCCTTGAGGCTGAACGACTGGAGCGACACCTGTTCGAGGAATCGGCGCTGAAAGTACTCGATGACGCGCTCGGCGACGCCTTCCTCGTCTGGCGTGGCGCCGTCAAGCTCGGCTCGCGCGACGAATCCCATGCGGCGCAGCGCGCCGGTGATCTGCGACGCATCGCGCTTGATCACGCCCTCGAGGAACTGTGGAATCCCCTCCTTCATGTCACGCGACAACAGACCGACCGCGCCGAAGTCGACGAAGACGATGCTTCCATCGTCGCGCACGAGAATGTTGCCTGGATGTGGATCGGCGTGATACACACCGTCGACAAAGATCATCTGGCAATACGCGGTGAGTATGCGCTGCGCGAGCGCGGGGCGATTGATGCCGCGACGCTCCAGCTCGGCCAGATCGGTGACCTTCGTCGCTTCGACCAGCTCCGTCGTCAACACCTTCTCCGTCGAGAAGTCTTTCATGACGATGGGGAAGTCGACCATCGGATCGTTCTCGAAATGCGACGCGATGAGCGCGATGTTCTCGGCCTCCTTTCGGAAATTGAGTTCGTCGCGAATCATGGCGCCGATCTCACTGTGATACGACTCGATGCCGCGCACGCCCGTGAAGAACTGCACCAGGCCGAGGATGCGCCGAATCGCGGTCAGATCGAGATGCGCGATCTCGTCGATATCCGCGTGTTGCACTTTGACGGCGACCCGACGTCCGTCCTGCAGTCGGGCCTCGTGTACTTGCGCGAGCGACGCACTTGCCATCGGCTCGGGATTCCACGACGCAAAGAGCAAGTCGGGGCCGCGCCCGAATTCGAGCTCGATGCGCTCGACGATCTGCTCGACCGGCCGCGTGGGAATCGAGTCCTGCAACCCCTCGAGCTCGCGTCGGAATTGTTCCGGCAGGAAGTTGGCCAGAATGCTGATGAGCTGCCCGACCTTGATGAACAGTCCGTCGAGCTCGATGATCGCGCGTTCGATGCGTCGTGCGTTGACCCGATGCCTTTCGATAAGCCGGCGCTCGTACCCGTCAGCGCTGAGGAACGGACGGCGCAGCCGCAGTACGAGGTAGCTCGCGAGCACGCGCACCGTCACACCGTAGGCCTTGGCGAGGCGGAAGCGCGGGCGGTCGTGAGCGAGTGTCACGTCGCGAAAGCTCGCCGCCATTCGTTCACCGGTCCAGAGCGGTCGCGCCCCTCTCGGGAACAGATCCTCCGCTCGCCGACTTAATCCACTGCTGCCTGGACCCCACCATCCCGCACTTCGGAGGAACTCATGCTCCGCTTCAGCTTCGTCGCGGTACCCGCGCTGGTCCTATTCGTCGCCGCTTGTAGCGACGTCGGCGCTCCACCCACTGTACCATTGCCGACATCGCCGTCGTTGGCCGATCGGTCGAACGGAAGTACGAACACGGCGAACGGCGACAAGGATGACGACGACGCGCGCTCCGTGCGCATGCTGGACGACTGTGACCCTGCATCATTCGACGCCGCACTGCAGGATCCGAACGCGAGTGTTGGCCAGGGCAAGACGCCGTTCGACAAGTTCGTCGCGGAGTTGACGCGCTCGCAGGTTGCACAGAAGTGGCGCTTCCAGCCGAACCATATCGAGCTGGATCGCGGTGCAACGCTCACTGCGGTGAACAAGGGCGGCGAAGTGCACACCTTCACGCGCGTGGCCAAGTTCGGCGGAGGTGTCGTCCCGCTCCTCAACACGTTGTCGGGAAATCCAGACGTGGCTCCTGAGTGCACCGCGCTCGAGGCGGACGACATGGTCGCGCCTGGCGGGACGTACACCGCGGAGCTCAACACCGACAAGCTCCAACACTTCCAGTGCTGCATTCATCCCTGGATGCGCGCCGACGTTCGTCTCAAGCACGGCGACCACGGGGACTAGTTCGGAATTCGTTTAGACGAGAACGGCCCGGGCTGCGGTGAACGCGCCCGGGCCGTATCATTTGTGCGCCAACTGTCATCCCGAGCGTAGCGAGGGATCTGCACTTTCCGTACGGCGCGCATGACGACACAACTCCTCGATCCAGTTCGTCACAGCCCTTATACACCCGACGCGAGGCCGTCGACGGAACCGTCGCCCGCGTGGCGCGTGCACGAGCGTGTGGGCTTTCGTTTCGTATTTACTTATCTCGTCCTTTACAACCTCCCCTTCCCGCTTGGCACCATTCCTTTCACCGGGAAGCTGCAAGGCTGGTATACGGCGATTTGGAATGCAGTCGTCCCGCGGTTCGGCGCGCATGTCCTTCATCTCGCCAAGCCGATCACCATCTTCCCGAGCGGCAGCGGCGACAAGACCTACGACTACGTCCAGCTCTTGCTCTTCGTGCTCCTCGCCGCGGCGGCCACCGTGGCCTGGTCGCTCGTCGACGAGAAGCACACGGCGTATCCGCGATTAGCGCACGGCCTCCGCGTCTACGTCCGCTACTCGCTCGCGTTCACGATGCTTGGCTACGGCGCATATAAGGTCATCAAGTCGCAGTTTCCGGATCCCGGCCTCGCGACGCTCATCGAGCCGTTCGGCGACTTCTCGCCGATGGGCGTGATCTGGTCGTGGATGGGTGTGTCGTACGCGTATAATCTCTTCGCCGGCCTCGCTGAGATGGGGAGCGGCTTCCTGCTGTTCTTCAGACGTACGACGGCGTTAGGCGCGCTCGCGACGATGGCCGTGCTCAGCAACGTCGTGATGATCAACTTCGCCTACGACGTGCCGGTGAAGCTCTACTCGTCGCACCTGTTCTTGATGGGATTGTTCCTGCTCTGGCCCGACATGGATCGATTTCTCGGCGTTTTCGTTTTCAATCGCCCCGTACCGGCCGCCGATCTTGGTCGGGTGTCGTCGCACCGAAGTCGCCGCATTCAACTTGGGGCGCTCAAGACCGCTTTCATCGCGCTCGGTGTCATGTCACCACTCTGGGAGTCCTACAAGGGCAGCAAAATCTTTGGCGCACACGCACCGCGACCGCCGTTGTATGGCATCTGGGAAGTAGATTCCTTCGTGCGCGGACACGAAGCGATTCCGCCGCTCGTTGGCGACTCGGTGCGATGGCGTCGAATGATCGCGAACTATCCCGGCTTTCTCTCGGTCCGACTACTCAACGACTCGACGCGCGGATACCGCGTACTGGCAGACAGCGTGAAGAACACACTCGTGCTGTCGACACGAAAGGACTCGACCGTCAAGTTCCCGTTCACATATGTGAGAAGTGGAGCGCATAACGAGCAGCTTCAGCTCGACGGCTTGCTCGGCGCCGATTCCCTGCACGTTCGTCTGCATCGCGTCGATGAGACGAAGTTTCCTCTTCTGAGTCGTGGCTATCACTGGATCAACGAGCTCCCCTTCAATCGCTGACGCCACGGCCGTCGATGGCGGACCGATTCTTCTCTACGACGGCGCGTGCGGGTTCTGTGCGCGGTCGGTACAGTTCGTTCTGAGCCACGAGCGGCATCGCCGGTATCTTCGTTTCGCCCGTCTCGAGGGCGCATTCGGCATGGCGCTTCGCGCGCGCCACCCGACGCTCGCGACGGTCGACTCGCTGATCTGGTACGAACCGGCAACGTCCACCTCACCGGAGCATCTCCTTTGGCGGTCCCGCGGCGCACTTCGCGTTGCCCGCTACCTCGGCGGCGTCTGGGGGCTGCTTGGTTCGTTAGGCATGACGGTGCCGCGATCTCTTTCGGACGCGGTGTATGGTTGGATCGCTCGGCACC
>JANWKK010000101.1 GCA_025451425.1 Gemmatimonadaceae bacterium | reverse complement strand
GGACCTTCGGCGGCGTACACGTTTCGTACGCCGCGTTCGTCGAATACCCACGCGAGGCGGGAGCCGGTGGGCGCCGTCGTCAGCTCGGTAGGAAAGGGATAGCTCGTGACCTGCTGGATCGTGAACGCAGCCGGCGGGGGGGACGTCTGTGCGACCGCCGGGAGACCGACGCCGACGAGCGCGGCGGCTGAAAGGGCTGTGAGTGCGGCGCGGCTGACGCGGCCGAAAAGGACGGCAGAGCGATGCGTCATGAGACTCCTGCTGAGACGGTTGGGGAAGATTTAGAAAACTGACAGGCTCTGAACGTCTAGGAACGTACGGTCGGTATTTCGGGCGTCGTGTCGGAACCGCGCCACGTCATGGCCTCTCGCTCGTCGTCGAAGACATAGGTGCCGACAAGGCTGGCGCCGACTGGAGGAGATGTGGATCCTGGCGGACTCGCGAAAGACCATGTCGCCCCTTCGGCATCCACCATGATCAGGAACGGCCAGTCCACATGCGGAACGAAGCCGCGGGACCCATGCCGCGGTCCGCCTTCGAGGAACATCCAAACGCCAGCACGACCGGCCAGTGCGAGCCGCTGCTGTTGCGTGATGCGCTCCGGTGTCCAATCGCCCATCTCGGCAAACTACGCGAGCGCACGTGCTCGTCCTAGCGCCGAGCACACCAGTTGAGTCGTTACGGGCGAACGTCGAGACGCACGTTCAGCCTCCCGCGGAACCGGCAGGGTGAGAACTCCTGACGCGGGAATATCCGGCGACTGAGAGTTGATCTCGAGGTCGAAGCCATGCGCCTCTGCATCGCAAAGTACTTGACAGAAATAGTGCGCATTGGTAGTGTTGCGCTAGAAGTACCGAATCTCACGTTGGAGGGGGACCGCATGATCAGCTGGAGCCGGTTCCTGAATTGGGCAGCACTTCTTATCGCGCTCGCCGGCGGCATCGCCATCGCGTACGTCGATTCGCGTCCCGGCTGGGATGACACCGGGATCAGCGCGATCTCGATGCTATTGCTTGCCGGCCTGGTGACGTTGGCGACCTCTCTCCCACCGTGGCTCGTCGCTCTGTGCGTGGGTGTCTGGATTCCAGCCCACGCATTGGCTCTTTCGCCGGGCGTGCACACTCTCCCCATGCTGGCCGTCCTTCTTTTTCCGCTCGTCGGAGCATATGCCGGCAGCCTGGGCCGTCGCTTGCTCGGGCGAGGGTTCGCAAAGTCCCACTGAGTCAAGGCTTTGAGCAGGCGAACCGACGTAACGCGTGCCGCCGCTCTACCTCGCGACCCGGGTTGAGCTCGGCGCATCGAAGTGCCCCTTGACTGGCCAGGAGATATCGCTTATCTAACTGATAGGTTAACTAACCTATCAGTTAGATAGATGCCTTCTGACCAGCTCTCCCTCATCTTTGCCGCTCTCGCCGACCCCACCCGGCGCGCGATCCTCGCGCGGCTGGCCGACGGCGAGTGCACCGTGGGCGAGCTCGCCAAACCGTTCGACATGAGCGGACCCGCAATCTCGAAACATCTCAACGTGCTCGAGCGCGCCGGCCTCGTCTCGCGCGGACGTGACGCGCAGTGGAGGCCCTGCCGACTTCAGGGGGCGCCGATCAAGCAGATTGCCGACTGGGCAGCCGACTATCGCGAATTCTGGGACGCGAGCTACGAGCGTCTCGATGCGTATCTCAACCCTCGGATGTCGGAGGTCACGGATAATGACGCCGCCAAGTGATGCTCCTGCCGCAACGCGCAACCAGACGAGCTATTCGACGCCGAATGACCTCGAGCTCCTGATCACCCGCACCTTCGACGCGCCGCGCTCGCTCGTGTGGGCAGCGTTCACCGATCCGAAGCATGTCCCGAAGTGGCACACGGGGCCGGAAGGCTTCACGATGCCAGTGTGCGAGATCGACCTTCGGCCGGGCGGCTCGTTTCACTACGTCTGGCGAAACCGGACGGGTCGCGAGTTTGGGGTGACCGGCTTGTATCGCGAGGTCGATCCTCCGAAGCGCATCGTCTACGTCGTCACGGGCAACAACGGCGAAGAGAACACGAGCGCGACGACGTTTACCGAGGAGAATGGCCGCACCACGGTAACGGTCTGCCAGCTCGTCGCCAGCAACTCCACGCGCGACCAGGCGCTCCCATTAGCCAAGCTCGGCACCGAGAGCAACTATGCGCGCCTCGACGCGTATCTCGCGGCGGCGAGTGGCAAGTGACGAGTGGATCGTGGCGCGCCACTCGAAGAACACCTAACGAACCAGAGGACAATACCATGAAGATCAAGCTGACGAGCGTCTATGTCGACAACCTGGACAAGGCCCTGCGCTTCTACACGGATGTGTTAGGCTTTGTGAAAAAGGCTGACTTTTCGCAGGGGCCGTATCGCTGGTTAACAGTCGCGTCGGCAGACGAGCCTAACGGCACCGAGCTGCACCTGGCGCTGAACGACAATCCGGCTGCGAAGGCCTATCAGCAGGCAATGTTTCAGCAGAGCCAGCCCGCGGCGATGTTCTTCACCGACGACGTCAAAGGCGACTACGAGCGCATCAAATCACGCGGCGCTGAGTTCACGATGCCACCAACCGGAGTGACGGCGTCGACCATCGCCATGCTCAACGACACCTGCGGCAACCTCATTCAACTCACGCAGCTGGCGCGCTGGTAGGGCGAGCGTTCAGGCCAAGGAGGAAATCCCATGGAATCGACTATGCAGAGGCCGGCCCTCGTCACCGAGACGAGCCTCAAAGCGAAAACCATCACCTACTGGATCGTCACGGTGATCTTCTGTCTGCAGATCGGCTTCACCGCCTATGCGCAACTGCGGTTGCCGCAGGTTGCGGGGATGTTCACGCACCTCGGCTTCCCCGACTACTTCCGCGTGGAGCTCTCGTGGGCCAAGCTCCTCGGCGTGGTGGCGCTGCTTGCGCCGGTGTCAGCGCGGGTCAAGGAGTGGGCCCACGCGGGCTTCGCCATCACGCTTGGCTCCGCGCTCATCGCCCATTTCTCGTTAGGCGATGGCCCGGCCGTGTGGAGCTGGGCAGCGGGAACCGCTGTGCTCTGGGGACTCTCGTACTTCCTCTGGCGCCGCCTGCAGGCGACGCCAGTTTTTCCCTCGCCGTAGCCTAACGAACTGCAAACAACATGAAAAAGACCACAAAGACCAAAGGCGAATCGCCTTCGCGGCTGATCGATGCGCGTATCAAGGACCTAGGCGACTGGCGGGGCGAAACACTCTCTCGCATCCGCGCGCTCATCAAACAGGCGGAGCCCGACGTGGTAGAGGAGTGGAAGTGGAGAGGCGTTCCGGTGTGGTATCGCGATGGGATGATCTGCACCGGGGAGACGTATAAGAGCCATGTGAAAATGACTTTCGCCAAGGGTGCCAGGCTCAAAGACCCTTCAGGTCTCTTCAACAATGGCCTCGACAGCAATGTCAGGCGCGCGATCGATCTGCAGGAGGGCGATGATCTGGATGGAGATTCCTTCAAGGCGCTCATTCGTGCAGCCGTGGCACTGAATAAGGCGTCAGCCAAGTAATCGGAGGCCGCGCGATCGGTTCACCTCCGCGGCGATCTGCCCGACCTGCCGCGAATGCAGTGTCGGATCTTCCTCGAAGCCGTCTTCGAGCAGCGGAACCGGTCTGACGTCGCGCCACGCCTCGGCATCAGCGTACACACCTGCGCCAACCATCTCCGGGCCGCGTTCCGCTCGCTGCGCTTCCGGTTGACACAGGATGGCGACGTGTTCACCGAGGTCGATCGCTCGCCCCGGTACGATCTCATCGAGGAGCTGCACGAGCGCTTCGCGGCCGCTCGCCTGCGCCCCGCCTCCGGAAAAACAGGCGAACGTTCCACATCGGAACGCGACCGTTCCAACTCCGAAGGCGACCGCGGCAAAACCGCAGGCGACGCGGGCTCCGCACGAGTGTACCGGAGCAATGTGCGACACGACCGTCGCAATGTTGGCGGTCACCCTGATTAGTCGGCAGGCGACGGCCGCATTTCCCGACGCGACCGGAGCTTCACCCGACACGACCGCGGCAATGTATGACACGACCGCGGCACAGTTGGCCGTCACCCTGATTTGTTTGGTAGGCGACGCTCGCATTTCACAACACGACCGCGACTTCACACGACACGACCGTGGCTTCACATGACACGACCGTGGCTTCACATCACACGACCGCGACTTCACGTGACACGACCGTGGCTTCACATGACACGACCCGTGGCTTCACATCACGCGACCGCGACTTCACACGACACGACCGTGGCTTCACATGACACGACCGTGGCTTCACATCACACGACCGCGACTTCACACGACACGACCGTGGCTTCATACGACACGACCGTGGCTTCACACGACGCGACCGTGGCATCACACGACACGCACCGTGACCTGGCACGACACGACCGTCGCCTCACACGACACGACCGTGACTTCACATGACACGACCGTGAGTTCACGTGACACGACCGCGGGTGAATACGACACGACCGCCGCTTTACATGACACGACCGCGATGTCCGCACGGACGCACAACGCGCTTCTGCGGACGGACTTGGAGCCCCGGCCCGCGCGCCGTATCAAGCTCCCGTGGCGCCGAGGAGTTGACCTAACAGCCCGCCAACGTTGGGCGACTGACGCTGCGCCGCCTGCGCCTCCTGTTGGAGCGCGCCGGCTAGCTGTCCGGGATCAGCCTGCGTTGCCTGCTGGCCGCCGAATTGGTGCCGCGCGAGAACGCCGAGAACGACTGGAGACAGCATCATCAGGAGCTTCTTTGCCTTCTCGGGATCGAGTCCGCTTGCCTGCTGGACGCCTTGCTGCACGGTGTCACCGTGCGGCCCAAAGATTCGGCCGAGCAATCCACCGGTCGCACCCACGTCGGCTGGCGGACCTGCTTGCAGTACGCTGCTGACATCGTCGGCAGCGTCTTGATGAGCGCTTGCCGCCTGTTGAATGGCGTTCGCTCCTTGAGGATTCGACGCATGCCGCGCCAGACCAGCAACGATCATTGGAAGCGCCGCTGAGATCGCTGTCTGCGCAAGCGCCGGATCGACGCCGAGATGTTGACTGATCTGCGAGACTTCGTTCTGGCCGAGGTACTGTTGCGCCATGTCCAGCAATGCCATACGTCCTCCGAAGAAAGCGGGGGAATTCACTGAGTGCTGAGCGACTGTGGAACTTCCGGGCCATCGCGCTCGATGCGGTATGACGATTGCCCCTGCACGCGCCAATGACTCGCCACGTTAGGTTACTCTCCGATCTCGACGCTCTAGACGAGAAATCGAAGTGCATCAACGCCGTGATCGAGACGACGCGGGAGTCGCGGACGAAGCTCGCCTACGATCCGGAGCGTGGGACGTTCGTGGTGAAGATGGTCCTGCCGCAGGGAATGAGCTTTCCTTTCGATTTCGGCTTCATTCCATCGACGCTTGCAGGCGATGGGGATCCCCTCGACGTACTCGTCCTGATGGACGAGCCGGTGTCGGCCGGCACCATCGTACCCTCGCGACTCGTTGGCGTCATCGAAGCCGTGCAGACCGAGAAAGACGGTACGTCGGAAACGAACGACCGCCTCATTGCCGTTGCTGCGACGCACGACCTTTACGCGAAGGTAAACAAGCTGGCCGACGTGCCGAAGGCAGTAACCAGTCAGATTGAGCAGTTCTTCATCAGCTACAACGAGCAAGAGGGGAAGCGCTTTGAGCCGAAAGGGCGGCACGGTCGCAAACGTGCCGAAAAAATTCTCGCGATGGGTCGTCGCCAGTACTCTCGAGGCAAGCGCAAGAAATAGCGCTTCGTTCGTCCACAAACTCTAAACCAAATCCAGAGGGCAATTCGGTCCCCATGTCGTCGTGCTGAGCCCGGGCGAACGGGGTTCTCGGATCGGCGCCGTCATCCGCGCGGCGAGCGGCAACTTCCTCGAGATGTACGACTTCATCGTGTACGGCTACTATGCGACGTACATCGCGAAGGCGTTCTTCCCAGCGAGTTCCGAGTTCGCTTCGCTCATGCTCTCGCTGATGACGTTCGGCGCGGGGTATCTGATGCGCCCGCTCGGCGCTCTCTTTCTGGGATCGTACATCGATCGCAGGGGACGTCGGCAGGGGCTGATCGTCACGCTCGCACTGATGGCGATTGCGACCCTGACCATCGCCGTGACACCAGCCTACGCGAAAATTGGGCTCGCTGCGCCGCTGATCGTGCTCGCCGGACGGCTGCTCCAGGGTCTATCGGCCGGCGTTGAGCTAGGCGGCGTATCTGTCTATCTCGCCGAGATTGCCACGCCGGGGTCGCGCGGCTTCTATTGCTCCTGGCAGTCGGCGAGTCAGCAGCTCGCTGTCGTTTTCACGGCACTGATCGGGCTGGCACTCACGCACCTAACGACAACCGATCAGATGAGCGCGTGGGGATGGCTCGTGCCCCTGTTCATCGGCTGTGCGATCGTCCCGGTCATCTTGTGGCTGCGCCGCTCACTCGAGGAGACGGCGGAATTCCAGCGCATGAGGCATCACCCACACCGCACCAACGACGTGCTGCGTGTGCTCCTGGAGAACTGGCGACTCGTGACGATCGGGATGCTGCTCGTTGTGTTCACGACGTCGAGCTTCTATCTCATCACAGTGTATACGCCGACATTCGGAAAGCAGGCACTCCATCTCGACGCCAGCGATACCTTCATTGTCACGCTGTGCGTCGGGATTTCGAATTTCCTGTGGCTGCCGGCCGCAGGAGCCCTCTCGGACCGCATCGGCCGACGGCCGTTGCTCTTCGCCGTGCCCATTCTGGTGTTGCTGACGAG
>JANWKK010000100.1 GCA_025451425.1 Gemmatimonadaceae bacterium | reverse complement strand
GTCTCGCTACGTCCTCCAGGTCGAAACCGGATCCCTGTATCCTGCGCTTCAGCGCCTCCTGCGACAGCGTGCCATCGCGGCAGAGTGGGGCGTATCAGGCAACAATCGGCGCGTGCGGCTGTACCGACTGACGCCCAAGGGTCGTTCTCGCCTGGCGGCGGAACGGTCACGCTGGGAACAGCTCTCGGAGGCGATCGCCGGGCTCATGCTGCCGCCCACGCCAGAGGAATCATGAGTATTCTCGAATGGCTGCCTTGGGTGCGCGCGCGCCGATCGGAGGAGCTGGCCGATGAGCTTCGTGCGCATCTGGAGATGGCCGAAGCCGATCGGATCGCTCGCGGCGAAGCGAGGGAAGCGGCTGCAGCGAACGCGCGACGCGAGTTCGGCAACGTGGGCCTCGTCCAGGAAATTGCGCGCGACGAATGGGGCCGCGGTGCCATGTGGCTGGAACGGCTCGGTCAGGACGTGCGGTTCGCGTTCCGCACGTTGCGGCGCGCACCGGGCTTCGCGACCGCGGCGTGCCTAACAATCGCCGTGGGCATCGGAGCGACGACAGCCATCTTCAGCGTCGTCAACGCCACCCTCGTGCATCCGCTGCCGTATCCGCATGCGGAACAACTGGTCCGTCTCGAAGATGACCTCGTCGGCGTCGGTGCTCGCGACATCGGCATGTCGACGCCCGAATGGCACGACTTGCAGCGGTCTGGCGTCTTCGAGTACGTGTCGCCAACATGGTTCGACGACAACAACCTCACCGGTCTCACGCACGCTCAACGTGTTGGATTGCTGATTGTCGCGCCGAATTACTTCGCGCTGCTCGGTATCAGACCGCAGCTGGGCGCGGGGTTCGACCCATCGGATGCGACACCAGGCTTCAATGAGCAAGCTGTCATCAGCGATGGCCTGTGGAGAGGAGCCTTCGGGGGCGATCCGAACATTCTCGGTCGGGTCGTTCAACTGGACTCGGACTCGTATCGGATCGTCGGCGTCATGCCGCGCGGATTCCAGGCTCCGGCAAAGGCGCCGCAGGAACGGCACACTGAGGTGTGGCCTGCGTTCGGATACGCGGGTGCTCCGCTGTCGCCAGCGACTGTCGAGCGGCGCAGCAGCCTCTTTCCCGGTGCGATCGCACGACTGCGTCGCGGCCTCACGATCGGGGAAGCACAGCGTCGGGTCGACGTGCTCGTTCAGTCGCTGCGGCGCCAATTCCCAGCCGATTATCCGCCCGAAGCCGATTGGAGGGTGCGGCTCGTACCGCTGAAGGACATTGTGATTGGCGACGTGCGTCAGCCATTGCTGTTCCTGTTCGGCGCGGTGGCGCTGGTGCTGTTGATCGGGTGCGCGAACGTCGCGAATCTGATGCTGGCGCGAGCGAGCGCGCGCGGCCGCGAGATGACCGTGCGACAGGCGTTAGGTGGCGCGCCATCGCGCCTAACGAGGCAATTGCTCACGGAGAGCATCGTGCTCTCGGTCGTGGGAGGAATAGCCAGTTTCATTGTCCTTGTGGCCGCTCGTAGCTCGTTGATGCGGCTAGTGCCGGCGAGCGTTCCGCGACTCAATGACATCTCGGTCGACTGGGGTGTACTCCTGTTCGGATTCGCCGCGTCCATCGCTGTTGGAGCGATTTTTGGTCTCGCGCCCGCCGTGCAGGTTCGTCGCGTCGACGTGACGGGCGTGTTGAAGCAGGAAGGGCGCGGGTCGACATCCTCCCGCGGTCAGAAGCGCGCACGCGTCGTCCTCGTCGTCGCCGAGTTCGCGCTGTCGCTGGTGTTGATGAGTGCAGCCGGCCTCCTGTTGCGCAGCTTCTGGGGCCTGCTCAATGCGCCGTTGGGCTTCGACCCACACAACGTGACCGTCCTGCACACGCGTCTCCCGTACCCGAACGAAAAAGCCGAAGATCTCTACCCGACGGCGGCAGCTGAAGCCCCGTTCGTGCGCGAGGTCATTCGTCGTTGCAAGGCACTCCCGGGAGTGGAGGACGTCGCGCTCGGTAGCGGCGCAGCGGTTCCTCTCGATCACCCTGAGCAGGATCAGACACAGCTGCGAGTAGTGCTCGAGCGCAACTCAGCACCGAGCGATGCGCAACCGTTGTTCATCACCGGGTCGGAGGTCACGCCGACGTACTTTCACCTGCTCGGGATGTCATTGCGGCGCGGCCGGCTGCTCGACGGGTTCGACACCGACTCCGGTCCGTCAGTCGCGGTAGTCAACGAGGCGATGGCGAGAACGTATTGGCCTAACGAGAATGTGTTGGGAAAGCGGATAAAGCTGTCGCCGCGAGCGTCTGCCTGGACCACGGTCGTCGGGGTGGTGGCTGACGCGCGCACCGAGTCGCTCGCGACGGCGAGCGCGCCCCACATCTACACGAGCTTGTATCAGCAGCAGGGAAAGCACTTGGCAATCTTTCTACGCGGCCACTTCGAGACCGGCGCCATCGCTCGTGCGGTGCGTGACGAAGTGCAATCGGTGAACTCGGCGCTGCCGGTATTCGGGGTCGAGACCTTGGGGGAGACGGTATCGGCGTCGCTCGCCGTTCGGCGCTTCTCGATGGAACTGATTGCCCTGTTCGCGGCGACGGCCCTGTTCCTTGCTGCGCTTGGCATCTACGGCGTGATCTCGTACGCGGTGAGCGAGCGTACGCACGAGATCAGTGTTCGGCTAGCGTTGGGTGCGGACAGTCAGGGAGTGATGGGCATGGTCATTCGAGAGGGAGCAAAGCTGGCGATGATCGGTGCAGGCGTCGGACTCGTGGGCGCGCTCGTTGCATCCCGCGCCATCGCAGGATTGCTCGTCGGCGTCAGTCCCAGGGATCCGTTGACCTTCGGCTTGGCAACGCTCGTGCTGACCACTGCCGCGCTCGCAGGATGTTATTTCCCCGCACGCCATGCGATCCGCATCGATCCAATTTTGGCGCTTCGTTGATGGTCGTGCGGCTACGGCGTCTCCACCTTGAAGACCGGATGAAGCTCCCAAACGGCGCCGACGGTCGAGTTGCAGTGACCATGGGCGGTTGGCATCGAGCCGTGCGGGCCATGCCACCCGTCGTCGAAGGCGGCGCCCGTGAACTTGAGACGCACCGGCGGCGTTAGGCTTCCGGTTGAGCCCAGGGTTGACGCGGCAACGAGCGATGTGAGTTTGTCTCTCAAGGCCTGGAACTCGGCAGCATACGACGGGTCGGGAATCTCAACGACGATGCAGTTGGTGACCGCGGTCGTATTGGTGCTCGTCAACTCGATGTGCCAGTCCTGATCTGCCTCGCCCTGTTTGATCGTTCGCACCCAGCCGGTTACGTGATACGTTTTGAGCTCGCGCCCGAGACGAGGTGCGCACCAGGACCATAAATCGTGACCGAGATCCGTTCGCGGTTGCCATGCGAGCATACCGCTGACGGACGCGGCCACCGGTGAGGCAGTCTGCTGCGCCGTGCTCTTCTTCTCGAGCCAGCGGAAGTAATGTTCGCCGCCACAGAGCGGGTATGTGGTCGCCGCGGCGATGCCGCTGGTGAGCGTCTCCGCTGTCAGGACCTCGGGCTGGAGATACTTGCCATGAACCCAACCAATCTCACCGCGTTGAGTGCGTACTGGCCAGAATTCTCGTGCGCCCGTATCGCTCGTCACCTGAACGCGTTCGCGCGGTGTCAACACGCGCTTGATTGGCGCGGTGAGCGACGGCTGCTGTCGCAACCTAACGGCGGTCGTGGCGACGACGGTCAGCGCCGAGTCTTGAGCCGAAGCGCGACGCGAATTGAATACGGCGAGTGGCAACGAGACTGCGAGAAAGAGCGAATACGTTCGTGTCATAGAGCCGATCACCGATAAACGAGTCACCAACTACCAGTCACCTGGAGAAATCGGCAATGCCAACTTTCATGACGGTGCTCGACCGCGCGGGTGGCCCACGCGGCGCCGATGTCGAGTCTGCGGGCGCCGTCTCCGCCCAGACGCCGTAGACTCGTCCGCGATATGCGGTGAGCCACGTGTAGTCGCCAAGAAAGGCGCCCCGGCCTTCGAACGGCGCTTCGGACCAACGGTAGTTCGCGAACCTGCGGCCTCCGTCCGTGGAGCGGGCCAACGTTATGCTCGTTAGGCGATTTTCGGGATCGGCGCCGCGGTCGTAGAATTGGACGTACACGTCACCTGTTACGGGATCGACCGCCATCCACTGCAGGAACTGATCACGGCCATTGTGCACCGAATCTGCGTTGACACGGACAGGTGCCGACCAGGTGCGACCGTCATCGTCCGACGTCGCAAGGAAGACATCGATGTCGCCGTTGCGATAGTCGGTCCAGCAAGCGTAGAGACGGGGTGCATCGCCGCCGGGCGAACGATGTGATGCACGCGGCGCGACCGCGACTTGAGGGAATCCGAAAACGCGACCGATGCCGGGAACGGCACCGGTGCCGCCAAAGTACGGCGGACCGACATCGAGAACGGAGCGTGAAGGGGCAAATGTTCGACCGCCATCGCGTGAGATTGCCAGAGTGATCGTCGAGCGCCAGTTCCAAACGGCGTAAATGGTGCCGTCGCTGGCGACGGTGCCGATGAAGCCAACAACGTCACCATTGTCGTCGCGCGGAAAACCAGCCTGCGTGCTGATGCGAATAGGCGTCGACCAACTCTGACCCTGGTCGGTCGATCGAGAGAAGAGAATGATCGATTTATCAAGCTGCCATTCGATCCATCCCACATAGAGTGATCCGTGGTGCGGACTGGTGGGCGCATTGTCCGCGAAGATGCGCGGCATGTCCTCGTACTGCATGTCCGGCTCGTTGCCCGTGTACCAAGCACGCACCGGCACGGGAACGTCCCAACTTTTTCCCCCATCGCGGGAACGACGGACGTAGATCCCGTTGCGGCCGGCACCGTGGCGCCAATACGAGGCAGTTCCAAGTTTGTCAAATGTCAGGTAGGAGACGTAGGCATTTCCCTTGTCGTCGAAGGTCGTCGACACATCGCCTGCGCGGCGCCAGTCCGAGGGGGCAATCACGCCTGCTGCACCGAATGTGCGCCCCGAATCGAGCGAGAGCGCGCCGGCTGCGGGTCCTTGATACACCGCGACAATGCGCGCCGGATCGCGCGGATCGAGGGCGATGCCCGGCTCACTCCACGGACCGGGCGTCTCGGTGATGGTTACGACGCGCGCTCCCGGTGGCCGAGGCAGCGCGGATTGCGCGCGCACGACTCCAGTCGCGCAAAGAGTTAAAAAGACTCGAACGGTGATTCGGAGCGACAAGTGCTTTCGCATCGATATCTCCGGCGCGGTTGGCCGTGCCTCGGGTTGACGCCAGCGGCCAAAGATACCCGTCGCCGATTGCCGCCGCTGTGGGTCAGCGTGAGTCGGCCCTCGCGAATGGCGCCGGCCTTGCGAAGTCGATCCTCCAATCACCCTCGACTTCGCACTCGTGGACCTGAAATCCGGCTATCCCTTCTGGCCCGTGAACGACGGGCTGATTCACACCTATCCCCGACTCGACGGGGACGCGCGCTGCGAGGTTGCGATCATCGGCGGCGGGATCACGGGCGCGCTCGTGGCGCATTATCTCGTGGAGGCCGGCTTCGACACGATGGTGCTGGACCGACGAGACGTGGGGTGGGGAAGTACCGCGGCCTCGACCGCGCTCCTGCAGTACGAGATCGATATGCCACTCGTCGAGCTGACCGAGATGCGCGGCCGCGATCATGCGACTCGAGCCTATCTGGCGTGCCGCGACGCGATCGGTAAACTCGAAGACCTCGCCGATTCGTTGAGCGGGCCTTTCGATTTCGAGCGTAAGAAGAGTCTCTACCTCGCGACCCGGAAGCGCGATCGCAAGTTCTTGCGCGCGGAGCTCGAGGCACGACACGCGATCGGCGTTCGCGTCGATTGGCTCGACGAGGACGACATCGCGTCGCGATTCTCGTTTCGCCGGCCCGCGGCGCTGCTGTCGTACGACGCCGCGCAGGTCGACGCCTACGGCTTCGCGCACGCACTGCTCGCCGACGGCGCTCGGCGCGGACTCCGCGTCTTCGACCGCACGACCGTCGTCGACATCGACGCTGCCGAGCGCGGCGTCACGCTCGTCACCGCCGACAAGGCCGTTGTCCGTGCCCGATATCTCGTGTTCGCGAGCGGCTACGAGACACGCGATTTTCTCGAGGAGAATGTCGCAAAGCTCGCGAGCACGTATGCGTTCGCAAGCGAGCCACTCAGGTCAGTCGATGGATGGGGTGAGAATCAGTGCCTGATCTGGGAGCACGCCCATCCCTATCTCTACCTCCGGACGACGGCTGACGGTCGCGTGATCGTGGGAGGCGAGGATGAAAACTTTCGCAATCCGGCGCACCGCGACCGCCTGCTGGCGGCGAAGACCGAGAAGCTTGTTACGCGGTTTCGCGAGCTCTTCCCTCACATCGAGCTGGAAGTTGGCTTTTCATGGACAGGCACTTTCGGCGAGACCAAGGACGGTCTCGCGTACATCGGCGCGCATCGCGATTGGCCGAGCTCATACTTCGCGCTCGGCTACGGAGGCAACGGAATTACGTATAGTCTCATCGCCGCTGAGATCATTCGCGACTCACTGTGCGGGCGCGAGAACGATCAGGCGGAGCTATTTCTGTTCGATCGGTAGTCATCTCACTTGTCAGCGACATGTCGATTTCGTCTCTCAGACCGTCGCTGAGCACCGGTGGCGGGAGTCATCAACGGGTCGTCCAAGGCAGTTAACGGTAGCGCAACTAGGGACCACGACGGTTAGAGATGCCGAAGTGCAGATTCTTCCCTAAGCGCGGGATGACACGATTACTCAACTTTCTCGAGCGGCGCCTCTGCCGGTCCACCGATCACCAGTCCCTCGGGCGTGAAGCGCGAGCCGTGACACGGACAGTCCCACGTTCGCTCCGCGTCGTTCCAGCGAACGAGGCATCCCATGTGAGTGCACACGGCGCTGACCTTCACGACGTCGCCGTTGTCCTTGCGATGCACGGCGACTCGCTGTCCGCCTAACGCGAGCACCTTGCCGCTGCCACGTGGAACATTTTCTACGCCGGAGCCGTCGTGCCGGCGCAACCGATCGGCGATGAAATACAAGGGATACTCGACGTTCTCCTTGACGAGGCGCTCGAGGGAGCCGAGTGAATGCGGCTTGCGATTGGGGTCGAAGAGTTGCTTCCATGGCGTCGGTCGCCTCACGATCTCGTCGTGAATCATCAAGCCCGCGAGCGTGCCGAAGGTTAAGCCGTTCCCCGAGAATCCGGTCGCGATGTACTGATGCGGCGAGACCTCGCCGATATAAGGCAGTCCGTCACTCGTTTCCACCACCTGGCCCGACCATCGCCGCTCAATTGTCACCGATGGCACGAGCCGTTGGAACGACTGGGCCAATCGATCGAAGCACTCGCCGGTCTCGCGGACCTGTCCCGTTTTGTGGTCCTCGCCACCGAAGATCGCGTAGCGTTTACCGTCATTCTCATGCACGCGAAGATAGTAGTACGGATTCGACGTATCGGAGTACAGGCCAGTAATTAGAGCATTGGAATCGACGGGTCCGCCAAGGACGTAGCTCGAGTAAAGATGGAGCTTCGACTGAAAGAGCGTCGCACCGAGGAGATTGCGAATCCCGACAAGGGGCGTGTGCGTCGCGATGACGAGATCGGTGCACGTGACGTTCTCACCGTTCGCGATCACCGCGAGTGGGTCTTGAATGACGTCCCCGACCTCGCACGCCTCGCGAACGACGGAGCCGTCGCCGTCGACCGCCGACGCGAGACCGAACAGATAGTCCAGC
>JANWKK010000099.1 GCA_025451425.1 Gemmatimonadaceae bacterium | reverse complement strand
GATAGCTCCAGGCGGTCATCCTGAGCGCAGCGAAGGATCTAGCGTCCCTTGTTAGTGGCGGACATCTAACAAGGGACGCTAGATCCTTCGTTGCTTCGCCCCACAGGACGATATCACGTTGACGCCAGGGATAGCGTCAACAACTTGAGCACATGCCTGGCCCGATCCGGAGCTACTTCGACCGTCTCGCATTGCGCGCGGTGCACCGTTCGGGCGCGCGCGTCGATCGGTACAAGCTTGCCAGGCGCTCGTTTGTCAGAGAGCAATTACTCAACGACTCAGTGATCCGCGACGCGGTCGCGCGGCACGCTTCCGAGCACGGGATAACCGAGACCGAGGCATGGCGCATCGTTGATCGATACATCGACGAGATCGTTCCGTTCTTCAACATCATCGCCTACTACCAGCTCGGCTATCGCGCGGCAGGCTGGCTGCTCAACCTGTTCTACAAGGTGTCGGTGGAGTACGAGGACCGTGAGAGGCAGGAGCAGCTTCCTCGCGACGCCGTGCTCGTGTACTTGATGAACCACCGCTCGAATGCAGACTACGTCCTCGTGAGCTACGCGCTCGCCGGGGATGTGGCGATCTCGTACGCAGTCGGCGAATGGGCGCGCGCTTTCCCGCTCGAGCATCTCTTCAAAGCGTTCGGGTCTTATTTTGTTAGGCGGCGATACCGGGAGCTCCTCTATCACGCCGTGCTCGAGCGATACGTCCAGTTGATTACACGCCAGGGAGTTACACAGGGGATATTTCTCGAAGGCGGCCTGACGAGGGACGGAAAACTTCGTCCACCGAAGATTGGCTTGCTCGACTACGTGCTCGGCATCGCGCGGGACCCTGCCTACCGATCGCGATTGTACATCGTGCCCGTTGCGGTCAACTATGATCGGGTTCTCGAGGATCGCACGTTGTTGCGCGAAATGGCCACGGCTGATGGACACCCACACACAGCGAAACTCAAGCAGCTGCGCGAGGTGATACACTATCTCTGGTGGAATTCGGCGCGACTCGTCACGCGGCGATGGAAGCGCTATGGACTAGCTGCGGTTACGGTCGGCGCGCCGATCGCGCTTGACGAGTGGTTCGCGCGTGAGGCGAGCCTCTTCGATTTGCCGCGGGCCGATCGGCTTGGGCGCGTGCAGGCGCTCTGCGACACAATTATGGTGCACATCGGGCAATTGGTCCCGGTGACGCCCGTGCCGCTAGCGTGTGCGGCGATCGCGAGTATCGATCGAGAGTTCATTCCGCGATCGCTCCTTCTCGATCGAATGACAGACATGCGCGCGGTGCTCGTCGAGCTCAACGGGCGAGTTATCCGGGCCGATCGAGACATAACGGCGACGTGGGACCGTGCCTGGCGAATGCTGCGCATGCGCCGAGTGTTGCTCGAGACGGGAGACGGATACGCGCTCATGCCACGGAACCGGGAGCTCGTTCGGTATTACGCGAACAGCATCGCGCATCTACTCGGGCCCTACGAGGCTGCCGTGCGAGCCCGCGAGACGCGTCCAACGGGCGAGTTTGCGGCGCCGGATCTCGCGGGTCCCCACACGGCGCCCAAAGCTCCGTGAGATTGTACTAAAACGCCTGCTGGACGAACGTATGGACCGTCTATAGTTTTCCCGCCGCGCTCATATCGAGAGCACGTGTCGCGCTCATATCGTCGCGCGGCAGAACTCACAGAGCGGCGCCTAACGGGTAATCCTAGCGGACTTCCGCTCGTTGGCGCTCAGCGTTCACCGTGACCCGTACCCCCGCCATGAAAAAGAGTGTGGCCCTCGCGGCGTTGATGGGGATATTCCTCATCGCCGCACCAGCTCATGCGCAGCAGAAGACAATCACCGGCAGAGTGACCGCGGAGGGCGGCAACCCGCTTCCGGGCGCGCAGGTGATCGTCAAAGGCACACGCATCGGTACTAGCACCAACACGCAAGGCAGTTACACGATTCGCGCCGATGTCGGACAGACACTGCAATTCCGCTATATCGGCACGGCGCCGGAAGAGCGCGTCGTCGGCGCCGCGGATGTCATCGACGTGCGGATGAACCACGTTGCCACGAGCCTCGACGCCGTCGTCGTGACCGCACTCGGTCAGCAGGCGCAGGTACGCACGATCGGCGCTGCCCAACAGACGGTCGGCGGCCAGCAGATCGTCGAAGCGCAGCGCGACAACTTCGTCAATTCGCTCGAGGGACGCGTCGCGGGCGTGCAGGTCAACGCCACCTCCGGCACGCCCGGCTCTTCGTCGTCGATCACGATTCGCGGCATCAGCTCGATCAGCAGCAGCAACCAGCCGCTGTTCGTCCTCGACGGGTTGCCGATGGACAACAGCACGATGAACACCGGCGTCCTCGGCTCGGACCAGCCCGGGTCGGCCACGGCGTTCAGCAACCGCGGCGTGGACTTCACCAATCGCGCCGCCGACATCGACCCGAACGACATCGAGTCGATCACGGTGCTCAAAGGCCCTGAGGCGGCGGCGCTCTACGGCATCGACGCCGCGAACGGCGCGGTCGTCATCACGACGAAGCGTGGCCGTCCGGGCACACAGTCGCTCACGTACAGCAACAGCTTGCGGGTCGAAAGCGTCCGGAAGTCACCTGATATTCAGCAGGTGTACCAACTGAGCGGTGCAACCGCCGTCGCCGGCTTCGGCGGCGCTGGGTATCAGTACTTCGGTGCTCCATACCCGGCCAACACGCAGTTCTACGACAACATCGGGAACTTCTTCCAGACTGGCTTCACACAGACCCACAACCTGGCGTTCAGCGGCGGTGCACCGGATGGCCGCCTCACCTATCGCATTGCAGCAGGCCTCGACCGCAACACCGGTGTCGTGCCCAATTCGTCGTACGACCGCGTCAATGTCACGGGCGCATCTACCGGACAGGTGACCAAATGGCTGTCGGCCGATCTGTCGATGCTCTACTCGAACGCGGTGAACAAGCAGCCCTTCAAAGGCGATGACGGACCGCTCGTTGGACTCCTGGAGTGGCCCGTCAATGACAACGCCGCGGATTATCTCTCGGCGGCCGGACAACGGCGTCAGCTGCTGAACCTCGCCGCTGGATCGGAGATCGATAATCCGTACTACAATGTGTACAAGAACAGAAACAACACCACGAACAACCGCTTTCTGACGAACTTGAAGTTCACGTTCACGCCGGTGTCGTGGGGCAGTCTGACAACGCAGGTCGGAGCGGACTACAACACGAATCAGGTCCTGCTCGATCGCGACCCGGGGAGTGTTCTCGGCTATAACGCCATCGTGACGTCGGCCGGCATTCTCGATCAGGCGGCGGACGTACGGCGAAATCTCACCTCGCAGACGACGCTCAATATCAATCCATACACCATCCGCGATCACTTTTCACTCAGCGGATTCGTCGGTAACACGATCGAGGATCAGGATGACAACGTCGATGCGCTCACGGGGCGGGGATATCTCGACCCGAACTTCGTCTCGATCAACAACACGTCGACTCGCTTCAGCGCCACGACGGACAACCGGCGACGCCTGATCGGGTTTTACGGACAGGGGACGCTCGACTTCAATCACTACCTGTATGTCAACGTCACGGGGCGCAACGACATCACGTCGACGATCCCGGTCGCGCACCACTCGTTCTTCTATCCCGGCGTCAACGGAAGCTTCGTCTTCACCGATGCGTTTCCATCGCTTCAGCGCTGGTTCACAGCGGGCCGCGTGCGCGCTGCGTACGCCGAGGCTGGTCGCGACGCGCTTCCATACTCCGACCGGCCGTCGCTCCAGTTCGCGCCAACGTCGTACGGCGGCTACATGTATGGGTTCACCGGTCCGAATCCGAACCTGGAGCCGGAGTTCAAGAAGGAGACCGAGTTGGGGACGGAGCTCAGCTGGTTCAAGGACCGCCTTGGCGTCGACGCGACGTATTACCGCAGCAAAACGACGAATCAGATCGTTCAGAACATTCGTGAGAGCTACGCCACGGGCTTCATCCTGTTCAATCTGAATGGCGCCGTGACGGAGAATCACGGTCTCGAGCTGGTTCTCCGCGGCACTCCGATCCAGCAATCGAAGTTCTCCTGGGACATCCAGGCCAACTTCGACAAGCACCATGGCCAGACGGTCAGCCTGCCTAACAACTTGCCGGAGTCGTACGTGTCGGACACCTGGCTCTACGGCAATGTTCGCAACGGCACCGCGCCGGGACTTTCCACCGAGTCCCTCACCGGCAATTTCTACCTGCGGAACAAGAACGGTCAACTCCTCATCGACCCGAACTCCGGCCTGCCGATTCGCTCCGGTACGTTCATCGATGCCGGCTACGACCGCACGCCGAAGTGGACCGTCGGCCTGACGAATACGTTCCACTACAAAGCGTTCACGCTCGATGCGTTGATCAACTTCCGACGTGGCGGCGACATCTTCAATGCCACGCAGTCGTTCCTCTACGATCACGGCCTCTCGACGCTCACCCTCGATCGTAACACGCCACGTATCATCCCCGGCGTGCTGCGCGACGGCAGGGAAAACAGCAACAATCCGACGGCGAATAACATCGTCATCGTGCCAGCGGTCAACACGGCGTATTACAGCGGTGCGAGCGAGGAGCTGTTCATCGAGCGCAACATCAACTGGATCTGGCTCCGCAATGTGACGCTCTCGTACCAGATTCCGCCGCGCTTTTTCCAGAGCGCCAGCGTGTTCGTCACGGGTACGGATCTGTTCCTGCGCACCAACTACACGGGACTCGATCCAATGACTAACGGCAACGACGCCGCCGTCGGCGGGTCGGGCGCGGTTGGCGTCGACTGGGGCAACTTCCCCGCGCCACGTGGGTTCAACTTCGGCTTCCGCCTTGGATTCTAGCGCGCGCCAACTCGCGACGCTGACTCCCTTCGACGAGTAAATACGAATGAGAATTCGATACTTCGCAGTGCTTGCCGGCGCCTTGGTCGCGGCGAGCGCGTGCAACATGGACAAGTACGTCGCCGTCAACACCAATCCGAATGCGCCGCAGTCCGTCACGGCAAATCTGTACCTGCCGCCGATGGAGCATTGGCTCATCACGTCACCACAGTATGACGGGCGCTTTGTCGGCCGCTACACGCAGATGTTCACGCTCCCTGGCGCCTCCACCGCCACGACGCCCTCGAGCTGGGACCGTGAAGGCTACGATCGGCTGAGCGACAACGGTGCCGAGCAGTGGCGCGACGTCTACTGGTCGTTAGGCCCGAACCTCAGCGACATGCTGACGAAGGCTCAGGCTGAGAAACGCTGGGATCTCCTTGGCGTCGGGCAAGTCCT
>JANWKK010000098.1 GCA_025451425.1 Gemmatimonadaceae bacterium | reverse complement strand
GATCGATCTGAATCGGGAGACCGGAGCAACTCGCGACGACATACTCGGCGTCGGCATCGGGTCACCGGGACCGCTCGACCGCGAACGCGGCGTCGTGATCTTCACTCCGAACCTTGGTTGGCGCGACTATCCGCTTCGCGACGAGATCTCGAGCCGTGTCAACATGCGCGCCACTCTCGACAACGATGCCAACTGCGCGACATTCGGTGAATTCTGGCGCGGGGCCGCGCGCGGTGGCCGCGACGTCATCGGGATGACGCTTGGAACCGGAATCGGTGGTGGGCTGGTGCTCGACGGACGGCTGTATCACGGCGTATCCGATGCCGCCGGAGAGATCGGGCATACCTCGATCGAGACAAATGGGCGGCGCTGCAAGTGCGGCAACTACGGCTGCCTCGAGGCGTACTGTTCGGGGCCGGCAATTGCGGAACGCGCACGGGAAGCGCTCGAAGGCGATCCAAGCCCGACGATCGACGCGCTTATCGACGGCGACATGTCGCGCCTCACGGCTCACGTCGTCTACGAAGCTGCGCGTCGTGGCGACGTTATCGCACGCGAAGTCGTGCGTGACACCGCGCGCTTTCTCGGCACCGGGCTGTCCAATCTCATCAACATTTTCAATCCTGATACTGTCGTGCTCGCCGGAGGAGTCACCCAGGCTGGTGAAGCATTGATGCTGCCGCTCCAGGCGGAAGTGAAACGGCGAGCGTTCAAAGTGTCCGTGGATGCCTGCAGGATCGTGCTCGGCTCACTCCCGATGTCCGCGGGCGTGGTTGGCGCCGTCGCGACCTTCAAAGAGCGGGTACTAGGTTCACTCTGATGGGCGCACGGCGCCGACTCGGCGTCATCGGCACCCTTGTTTGGGATGAGATCCACGGTCGCGATCCGGCCCAGGCACCGATCCAGGAGTGGGGCGGCATCACGTACGCACTCGCGGGCCTCGATGCCGCACTGAGCGACGATTGGGAGATCGTTCCGCTCATCAAGGTCGGAAGCGATCATGCGCAGCGCGCCCGTGCGTATCTCGCCACGCTGCGGCGCATGGCGCCGGATGCCGCGATCATCGAGGTGCCGTATCCGAATAATCGCGTCACGCTGCGTTACGAGAGCAGCGAACGACGAACGGAAAAGCTCTCGGGCGGGATTCCTGGGTGGCACTGGCTTGGACTCAAGCCGTTGCTGAACGGAATCGATGCGCTGTACATCAATCTCATAAGCGGCTGGGAAGTCGATCTCGAGATCGCGCAACTGATCCGGCAATTTTTTTCCGGCGTCGTGTACTGCGACATGCACTCGTTGCTGCTCGCCGTGGACCCGGAGGGATATCGCGTGCCGCAGATGGTTCCGAACATCCGGTCGTGGATGCAGTGCTTCGACATACTGCAGGTGAACGAGGACGAACTCGCGCTGCTCGCACCCGATGCGATGGCGCTTGCGGCGACAGCGATGTCCGCCGGAGTGTCGGAGATAAACGTGACTATGGGACCTCGCGGAGCGGTTTATTTCGCCGCACCGAAATTCGAACGATTGTCCGATATACGTCGAGCGCCGCTCACTGACTCCGGAGCGTTGCACGGTGCAATTCGCACTTCCAGAGTTTCGGCAGTGGCACCCGAGGCGAATCGAACGATTGATCCGACAGGATGTGGCGACGTCTGGGGCGCCACCCATTTCGCGCGCCTGCTCGCAGGTGATAAGTTAGGCGACGCGATCGACGCAGCGATGCGAGCGGCGTCGCGCAACCTTACCCACCGCGGGGCCACGAGCCTCGCGAGCTACCTCCGCGGAGAACTCTCGCTAACGTGACGAACGTCATCACTGTTCCACCATCACTGGATGACGCCACGTTCGAGCAGATACTGGAGCCGTTGTCGCGGCTCCAGCCCGACGACAGGGTATTGATCGACGCGCGACATTCGCGGTGGGCATCGCCGTACGGCCTGACCGCGCTTCTCGCTCTGGCGCAGACCCGGACGGAGCGGCCGAGCCTCGTGGTTCCCGAGCTGGAAGAGACGGCGTCCTACTGGGCGCGCGCCGGCTTTTTCAGGTACGCCGCTGATCTATATGAAATCATCGGCGCGGTCCCACGCGGACGACAGAACGACCCGGGCGTGCTGCTCGAGGTGACTCCTGTCAACGCGAGTGAGGACGTACACACTGTCGTCGACAAGGTGCAGCAGCGAGCGCAGCAGATACTGGTGAATGAGCTGAGACTGGACAAGACCTCGACGATGCGGTTCACGATGGCGTTGTCGGAGACGTGCCAGAATATCGTGGAGCACGCCGGAAGTGGCGGCTGGGTGGCCGTCAACAGCTACAAGTGGCAAAAGCGACTGGGTGGCCGCCGCGTGCTCGTCATAGCGGTGTGTGATTCAGGCGTCGGCTTCCGAAGGTCGCTCGAATCCGCACCGGGTCGCCCGCGTTCCGACAGATGGGACGATGGGATGGCACTTGAAGAGGCCGTGATGCGCGGCGTCAGTCGATTTCGGGACACTGGCCGCGGTCAGGGGCTGGCCGGAGTGCGCCGGTTTATAGGAAAATGGGACGGGAAGTTCGCCGTGCGCAGCGGAACCGCTCGTCTCGCCATTGTTCCGATTTGGGACGAGGACGTTCCATTGCAGGAGAATCTTCCCGCCTTTCCAGGGTCACAGGTGCAGATCACGATCCCCGAACGCGTCGACCGATGATGAAGAACCACATCGACGTCAGCAGTGTCCTTCGCCGCGCCGTTTCGGAGAGCTACTCGAACCTTGTTACGCGACCGACCGGCGTCGCTGTTCGTGTGTATATAGAGGCAGAGATCCAGGCCGCCAGCGACTGCATCGTGACCGTGATCGACTTCTCACGAGTCGGAATGATGGACTTTTCATGCGCGGATGAGATTGTGGCAAAGCTCGTAACGCAACACGAAAATGGGACACCGACCTTTGTCTTCAGCGGCCTCAGCGAGTCGCACATCGAGGCAATCGACGTGGTACTTGAACGACACGGCATGTCGCTTGTGTCGGATGACGCCGACTCCAACTCGTACATAGCCGTTACACACTGATGAAGTTCTTCGGATCGTCACCGGCTCTATCTGAGAGCGTTTTCCAGCCGGAGTTGCGCGTCATCGAATACGTCGCGACGAGGAAGGGCGAGACCGAGCGCGGTCCCCAGGTTAGACTATCAGGCGTGGACGCTCGGTTTCGCCTTTTGGCAGACGGGGAGCTCGCCTGGGTTCGTGGCGCGCGCGGGCAGCAACTCGCAGAGGTTGTCATCGACGATTCGATTCCGCAACACGCTTGTGCCCTGCGCGACGTACCGGGTATTCTCGCGGCGGAAGCGGTACATGTAGTCAAGCCCGACCTCGACACTCCCAACAGAACGAACGCATGAGAAAGTCTACCATCCCGATTCACGGCGGCGCTTCGCACGCGGCCGCCGGGTCTCCGGTCGTCACGCCAATCACGCAATCCGTGAGCTTTGTTCAGGCTCTTGGCACCTCGGAAGGGCTGAAATACGCGCGGTATGGCAATACTCCCAATGTCGAGCTGGTGGAACGACGTCTCGCACTGCTCGACGGCGGCGAGGCTGCAGTCGCGCTCTCGAGCGGCATGGGGGCGACGGCGTGTGCGATGCTCGCACTTCTGCGCCCGGGCGATCACCTGCTCTCCAGCTCGTGGATATACGGCGGCACGCACAAGCTCTTCACGGAAGAGCTCCAGGGTATGGGAATCGAGGTCACGCTCATCGATCCGCTCGCGCCGCGGATGTGGCGCAAGGCGCTTCGTCAGACGACGCGCGCGATATTCGTCGAATCTCCGGTCAATCCTACCTGCCGTGTGCTGGATCTCAGCTCTCTCGCCAATCTCGCCAAGGCGGAGGGCGTGGCTCTGGTGGTCGACTCGACTTTCGCGAGCCCGATCAATTTTCGGCCGCTCGAACATGGGGCAGACGTCGTCATTCACTCCACGACCAAGTATCTGAACGGGCACCACGACATCCTCGGCGGCGCGGTCATCGGCACCGCATCCTACGTGGAAGAAGTCAGGCGGAAGATGATCGTGTGGGGACAGGCTCCGGATCCGTTTGCCGTATGGCTGCTCGAGCGCGGGATGAAGACACTCGATGTCCGTGTGCGGCGACAGAACGAGAACGCACTGAAGCTCGCGGAATGGTGCGAGACGCGCCCGGAGTTCGCGCGCGTTCACTATCCTGGGCTCAAGTCGCATCCGGATCACGATATTGCGCAGCAGTGTCTCGATGGTTTTGGCGGCATGATGGCTGTGGAAGTTGCCGGCGGTGGCGATTCGGCGGAGCGATTCCTTGCGCAACTCGAGCTCGTCACGCACGCGCCAAGTCTGGGTGGCGTGGACACCCTCGTGAGCGAACCGCGGTACACGTCGCATGCTGCATTGACGCCGGAAGGGCGCGCCGAGATCGGGATTCCGGATGGCTTCCTCCGGTTCAGCGTTGGCATCGAGGACGTGGGCGATCTGATCGCTGACTTCGAGCAGGCGCTGAGGTAACGGAAGGTTGAGTCTAGTCCGGTTTCTCAACGTCGCGAAGGAGTATGCGCGCGGCGGCGTGGCACTGAGCCATGCATCGTTCCAACTGCACAAGGGTGAGTTCGCATTCCTCACGGGGCCGAGCGGGTCTGGCAAGTCCACAATCCTGAAACTCATTTATCTTGAAGAGCGCCCAACCGCTGGCGACGTATGGGTGAGCGGAGTGAGCGCGCGCGAGGCGACAAACAGGGAAGTTTCAATGGTGCGGCGCCATCTTGGGATCGTCTTCCAGGATTTTCGGTTGCTCGAGGATCGGACTGCCGAAGCGAACATAGCGTTTGCACTCGAGGTTACGGGAACACCATCCGACATGATACGGCCGCGCGTCGCGCGAGTTCTCACACAGGTCGGTCTCGCGTCCAAGGGAACGTCGTATCCTCGCGAGCTCTCTGGCGGCGAGCAGCAACGGGTCGCGATCGCGCGCGCGCTGGTGAACGATCCGTACGTGCTCATCGCCGATGAGCCTACGGGGAATCTCGACGAACGAGCGACGCGCGGTGTCTTCCAGCTACTGCGCGACATCAATACCGCCGGCACCGCGGTCATCATGGCGACGCACGATCTGGACCTGATTCGTCGCACCGAGTTCCGGACCATCGAGTTGAATCACGGCCGTCTCGTTTTCGACAGCGCAGAGACGCCGCCGACGGAAAAGCTGGTAGACGTCGCACCACCGAGCCATCACGACGAGAACCCGATATGATGGCGCTACGCGAGGCATTCTCGGCGTTTCGGCGCGCGCCACTATTGAGCGCACTCGGTGTAATCACGATCGCGTTCTCGCTCTTCGCGTTCGGACTCTTCGGTCTGGTAGCAGTGAACATCCGCGACGCACTGATGGCACTTGAAAACCGCGTCGAGATCCGCGCCTTCATCGCCGATGGCACACCGGTCGAAGCGTCCAGCGCGGCGATGGGCGACATTCATGCTTTTCCCGAAGTCCTTTCAGTGACTTATGTGTCGCAGGACGACGCACTAATTCGCGCGCGCAAGGAACTCGGCGAATTCAGCGATGTATTCGAGCCAGGCGTGCTTCCGGCATCACTTGACATCAAGCTGAAGCCGGGATATCGCGACCCGACCACGGTGATGGCTGTCGCCAACCGCGTAAAGTCGTACGACTTCGTGGACGACGTTCGATATGGCGAGGACTGGGTCGCGAAGCTCTATCGTTTGCGCACCATCGCGACTCTCGTTGGCACGGGCCTCGGCCTCGCCTTTGCGGCAGTCGCGGTGATTATCATCGGCGCGACGATCAGGATCATGGTCATGGCGCGCGCCAAGGAGATCGCGATCATGCGACTCGTAGGCGCGACCAACGGTTTCATCAGGCTTCCCTTCGTGCTCGAGGGATTCATTCAGGGCGTGATGGGAGGATTGCTCGCGCTCGGGCTTACCTGGGCGACGAGTACGGCCATAAGTCACTCGTTCATGCGGACGGCGTTCTTTGATCCTACCCTCGCGACACTCGGTGTTGTTGGCGGCGCTCTGATCGGTCTCCTCGGCAGCACCTTCGCCGTGGGACGGCAACTGCGCCGGCTGTGATGGTCCGGGCAATCGCGCTCGCCGCGATTCTGCTGGTGCCGATGCTCGCTCACGCACAGAACACCGAAGCACAGCTCGAGAAGAATCGCCAGGAGCTGGAGCGGATCAGGCGTGAGCGCGCCGATCTGCAGAAGACCATGAACAAGTTGCAGTCCAGCGCGCACTCGCTCAACGATGAATTGACGAACATCAATCGGCAACATGATGTGACACAGCGGGCGGTGTCATCGCTCGACAAACAGCTCGGCTACATCTCGGACGAGGTAAAGGGAGCCAGTACAAGTCTCGTCCGCGCGGAGGACGAAGCCGCGATGAAACGCGCGGTACTGAATCACAGGCTGATCGAGATCTACAAGCGCGGCCCGCTGTTCGACTTTCAGGCACTGTTGTCCGCGGATTCGTTTGGTGAGTTGATCGCGCGATACAAGTATTTGCACGAAATCGCTGTACACGATCGATCTCTGGTCAAGCGCATGGACGATCTGCGCACCACAATTCGCGGCCGCCGCCGGCAGCTCGTATCGCTTCAGAGCGACGTTCAGCAAAACCGGCTCGAGAAGGCGCAGGAGAATGCTCGACTGCAGGCGCTGGAGCAACAGCGCAAGCAAAGTCTCGTTCGGGTACAACAGGATTCCAGAAAGACGCAGCAACGCCTGGCGCGCGTCAAGCAGAGCGAATCGAAACTGAACAACATCATTGCGAACATCGAAGCCGAGCGCCGGCGTGGCAGCAGCAAGGTGAGTGCGGTGGCCCGCGGCAGCAGCTCGATCAAGACGTCGGACTACGGAAGGCTGGACTGGCCGGTGGATGGCAACATCCTGTACAACTTCGGTCGTGTCGTGCGTCCTGACAACACG
>JANWKK010000097.1 GCA_025451425.1 Gemmatimonadaceae bacterium | reverse complement strand
CGTGCGCGGAAAGAATGACCCACACCGGGACGTGGAACACCTGGATATAGCCGGAGGCGAACAGCAGGCCCGAGATGATTCCCATCGTCTTCTGCGCGTCGTTGGCGCCGTGCGAGAAGGAGAACAGGGCTGAACTGCCAAGCTGAGCGACACGAAATACGCGATCGACTCGATGGGGGGACGCTCGCCGGAAGATCCAGTAGACGGCGATCATGAGCCCGAATCCCGCGAGCATCCCGATGATCGGCGAGAGTGCAATGAACTCGAGCGTCTCGATCCACTTTCGCCCCCAAAGGATCGCGGCTAGTCCGGCCTTCGCCACGGCGCTGCCCGCGTAGCCTCCGATCAACGCGTGAGATGAGCTCGATGGTAGCCCAAAGAGCCAGGTAATGAGATTCCACGCAATCGCGCCGATCAAACCGCCGAGGATGACGTTCGCATCGACGAAGGCGACGTCGATCATCCCCTTCCCGATCGTGCTCGCGACCGCCGTCCCGACCGTGAATAACGCGGCGAAGTTGAACGTCGCCGCCCAGAGTACTGCGGTGAAAGGTTGCAGAACGCGCGTGCCGACGATCGTGGCGATCGAGTTCGCCGAATCGTGGAAGCCGTTGATGAAGTCGAAGACGAACGCGATCAGGACGATCGCGACGACGTACGCAATCACGCGATGCTCACGCGTTCTTGAGCGAGATGCTCTGCATCACTTGAGCGACGCCCATGCAGCTATCCGTCGCTCGCTCGAGCGTGTCGTACATCTCTTTCCACTTCAGGACCTCGAGCGGATCCGGATGGCCGCTGAACAGATCGCCGACCGCAGAGTGATAAATCGCGTCGGCTTCTTCCTCGAGCCGCTTGATCAGTGTGGCCTGCTCGGTCACCCGCTTCGTTTCGCGAATCGACGCAACACCAGTCTGAATGTGCGTGGCAGCGTCGACCAGGACGCGTGCGAGCTCTCGCGCGGGGTCCTTCACCACTTCGATGTGCAGCATCTCGAAGCGACGCGAGGTTCCGTCAATGAGGTCGATCACGTCGTCCAGACGCGACGCGAGCATGTGAATGTCCTCGCGGTCGATCGGCGTGACAAAACTCTTGTCGATGCGCTGATTGATGGTGGTCGTGAGAACATCGGCCTTGTGCTCGACATCCTTGATCGCACGCACATGATCGGTGACGTGTGCCGGATCATCGAACAGCTCCGCCAACATCCGCGCAGTTTGCGTTAGGTGGGCCGTCAGCTGATCGAAGAGATCGAAAAACTGCTCGTCGCGCGGAATTAGTTTCGACAGCAGTCCCACTATCCAGCCTCGCAGAAATGGCGCCGGAAGATACCCGGCCTGCGGATGGCGTCAAAGTGCCATCAGCCTCGCTGGCGGCGAACGTCCACCACCATCAGCGCGGAAAGGACCAAACCTCCGGGCGACGCGCGGCAGCTTCGCGTTCGGCAACGCGATCGGGCTTCTCGAAAACCTTGATCAGCAGCATGCCGGTAATGAAACCGCCCACATGTGCCCATACGGCGACGCCACCCGAGACGTCCGGATTGACCTGTGAAAGCGACGGCAACGCCGTGATGAGCTGGATCGCAAACCACCAGATCAGCACCAGCCACGCAGGGACAGGAATAATCTTGAAGATGATTATGAAAATAAAAAGCATCCTGACGCGAACGCGTGGATACAGGATGAGATAGGCGCCAAGAACACCAGAGATCGCCCCCGAAGCGCCGACTGTCGGCACCGGTGAAGCAGGCTGCGTGAGAACATGGGCTGCCGCTGCCGCAAACCCGCAAATCAGATAAAACGCAAGGAAGCGTGCCGAGCCCATGCTGTCTTCGATGTTGTTGCCGAAGACCCAGAAGAAGAGCGCGGTGCCCAGACTGGGTCCCCAGCCGCCGTGAAGGAACATCGACGTCAGCGGCGTGAACTTGTTGATCGCGTCGTTGTCGACGAGGCATGCGAGATGAGGCGCGATCGGCACGCTCGTTCCAAGGGCAGCACGATGCGTGAGCTCACCGGGGATCATTCCATAATTGCAGATGCTCGTCGCGAGCTTGACCTCGTCGAGCCCCGCGCCCTGAGTGGTGAGCCAGACGGCGAACATCGCGCCTAGCAGCGCCCATGTCATCACCGGCGGGTGAAGCGTCGGATTCTCGTCGCTGATCGGAATCATTGGCCTGGCTGGCGCGATTGCGCCAGAAATGTAACCCAACTCTTGCTCGCCGCTGCCAAGTTGGCGCAAGCATGCGGTCCTCGACTTGCCTTCCCTGACGGAGCATCGGCGGAGCGAATTGTCGTCGCGATACGGCCTCCGCCCGACTCAACACATCGAGGTAGCAATGGCGGATAAAGTCATCGGTATCGACCTCGGTACCACCAACTCAGTGGTCGCAGTGATGGAAGGCGGCGACCCCGTCGTGATTCCAAACTCCGAAGGCGGTCGCACCACACCCTCGGTGGTCGGTTTCACCAAAGACGGTGAGCGGCTCGTTGGACAGGTCGCGAAGCGTCAGGCGGTCACCAATCCACAGAACACGATCTTCTCGATCAAGCGGTTCATGGGCCGCAAGATGTCCGAGGTGCCGGAGGAGATTAAGCGGGTTCCGTATAAGATCGTCTCCGGACCGAACGATCTCTCCATGGTCGAGGTGCAGGGGAAGCGATACTCGCCTCCTGAGATCTCGGCGATGATTCTCCAGAAAATGAAGCAGACGGCGGAAGACTACCTCGGCCACAGCGTGTCGAAGGCAGTCGTCACCGTTCCTGCCTACTTCAACGATTCTCAACGTCAGGCGACGAAGGACGCGGGCAAGATTGCCGGCCTCGACGTTTTACGAATTATCAATGAGCCGACGGCTGCGGCACTCGCCTATGGGCTCGACAAGAAGAAGGACGAAAAGGTCGCCGTGTTCGACCTCGGCGGCGGCACGTATGACATCTCGGTGCTCGAGCTCTACGACGTCGAAGGCTCGCGGCAGTTCGAGGTCAAATCCACCAACGGTGACACGCACCTCGGTGGCGACGACTTCGATCAGCGCGTGATCGACTGGATCGTTGGCGAGTTCAAGCGCGATCAGGGCATCGATCTGTCGAAGGACCCGATGGCGCTCCAGCGCCTGAAGGAAGCGGCCGAGAAGGCCAAGATGGAGTTGTCAGGGACGATGACGACTGACATCAATCTGCCGTTCATCACAGCCGATCAGTCGGGACCAAAGCACCTCAACTACACGCTCTCTCGCGCGAAATTCGAGCAGCTGGTAGATGATCTCATCCAGCGCACGATCCCGCCGATGCAGCAGGCACTGAAGGACGCGGGCATGAAGCCGGAGGAGGTCGACGAAGTCATTCTCGTCGGCGGCTCGACGCGAATCCCGAAGGTCCAGGAGATTGTCAAGAGCTTCTTCAAAAAAGAGCCGCACAAGGGCGTCAATCCGGATGAGGTAGTCGCGATCGGCGCGGCGATTCAGGGCGCGGTGCTCACGGGCGAACAGAAGGATGTCCTACTCCTCGACGTGACTCCGCTCTCCCTCGGCATCGAGACGTTAGGCGGTGTCACCACGGTGCTGATTGCCCGGAACACCACGATCCCGACGAAGAAGAGCGAGACCTTCTCGACGGCGGACGACAATCAGACGACGGTCGAGATCCACGTGCTGCAGGGCGAGCGCGAGATGGCGCGCGACAACCGCACCATCGGCAAGTTCCAGCTCACGGGAATTCCGCCCGCTCCGCGTGGGATGCCACAGATCGAAGTCACGTTCGACATCGACGCCAACGGCATTCTGCACGTGTCAGCCAAGGACAAGGCGACGAGCAAGGAGCAGAAGATTCGCATCGAGGCCTCGAGCGGGCTGTCGGACAACGACATCCAGCGGATGGTCAAAGACGCCGAGTCCCACGCGGCGGAAGACAAGAAGCGTCGCGAAGAGATCGACATGCGCAATCGTCTCGACAGCATGACGTACGAGGTCGAGAAGAATGTGAAGGAGTGGGGCGATCGCCTGCCCGCCGAGGCCAAGTCGAAGATCGACGCAGCGGTCGAGCGTGCACGCAAGGCGCTTCGCGGCGACGACATGAACGAGATCAAGGCCGCCCAGGAAGAGCTGAACCGCGCCTACAGTGAAGCGGGGCAGACGTTCTATGCGCAGTCCCAAGCGCAGCCGGGCGGTACGCCAGGCGGCGAGCCGTCGGGCACTGGCGCCGGGCAGGAGGGCCAGGGTCAACCGGGTCAGCCGCAGCAGAAGGAAGACGTGGTGGAGGCGGACTACGAGATTGTGGATGAGGGGAAGAAGTGAGTTGAAGGTGCTAGGTGATAGGCGCTAGGTGCTAGAATCAAGGAGCGCCGGCGGGCAACAAGCCCCCGGCGCTCTGCGTATATCTCCAGAATGCTTACCACTTCTTCACTTCAATCTGGAAACCACCGGAGCAACCTTTCGGTAGTCAGATCGTGTCCTGTCAGAGTGCGAGGTTTCTAGCACCTAGCACCTAGCACCTAGCACCTCGAAGGAACTTGCATTACCGATTCGTGTACGGTCCCAAAATTCACCCGACGTGGGAAGGCAGCGTATGACCAAGTACCCCCGTGCCCGATTGACCGCAGCCGTCGTCGTGGCATTTCTTTGCGGCCTGGTGTTCGCTTCCAGCTCCAACTTGACGCATCTGGGTTGGGCGCAGTCGAAGACGCCGCCAAAGCCCACGATTCAACAGGTGCAGCCGCTGGTCGAGACAGAGAACGCGTTCGAGGCCATTGCCGATCATGTCACGCCGGCCGTCGTGTCGATTCAGACGGAGCACTTCGCGCGAAATCGCACCAACACTCGGCAGCGCGGCCAGCAGCAGCGGCCAAACGGCATCGAGGACTTCTTCCGGCAATTCGGGGATCCGCAGCAGGATCAACCCAGCGAGGCGAGCGGCTCGGGATTCATCGTCAGCAAAGACGGTTACATCCTCACGAATAATCACGTCGTCGCGGACGCGGATCGCGTCACGGTGCGACTGCTCGACAATCGAACCTTCACCGCCAAGGTCATCGGTCGCGATCCAACAACCGACGTCGCCGTCATCAAGGTCGACGCGACGGATTTGCCGATAGTGACCTTGGGCGATGACGCAAAGGCGCGCGTTGGTCAGTGGGTGGTGGCCATCGGGAATCCGTTGGGTCTCGATTTCACCATGACGGCGGGAATCGTGAGCCAAAAGGGCCGGTCGCTGGGCGCGTTGCTCAACACGCGTTATGCGATTCAGGATTACATCCAGACCGATGCGGCGATCAATCCAGGCAACTCGG
>JANWKK010000096.1 GCA_025451425.1 Gemmatimonadaceae bacterium | reverse complement strand
GTCGAAGTTGCTCGTGAGTCGGTCCTCGCCACTCCAGCCATGGACAAGCTCGCGCGCATGGCCGTCTTTGGTGATAGCGAAGAGCGCGATTCGGCTCGCTGGCTGATCTGGGAGCTCGGTCAAGCGGTGGGTGTTCGACCCGCGTCGATCCAGGAGCTCTACATGGCGCGCGGTCGCGGCGAGATCCACGGCTTCACGGTCCCCGCGATCAACGTCCGCGGGATGGCGTACGATACCGCACGATCGATTTTCCGGACAGCGATTCGAATGAAGGCAGGAGCCTTCCTGCTCGAGATCGCGCGTTCGGAGATCGCGTACACCGATCAACGTCCGGCCGAGTATGTGGCCGTAATACTTGCCGCCGCGCTGCGCGAAGGATTCCGCGGCCCGGTGTTCATTCAGGGCGATCACTTCCAGGTGAACGCCAAGAAGTTCGCCGCCGATGCGCGCACCGAGGTCGAGGCGGTGAAGGCGCTCGCTCGTGAGGCCATTCACGCTGGCTTCTACAACATCGACATCGATACCTCGACACTGGTCGACATTTCGAAGCCCGATCTCGATCAGCAACAGAAGCTCAACTACGAAGTTGGAACCGAAATTCTCGAGGTGGTTCGAGAGCACGAGCCCGAGGGCGTGACGATTTCCGTCGGCGGCGAGATTGGCGAGGTTGGTTCGCACAACAGCACCGTCGAGGAGCTGCGTGCGTACATGGATGGCCTGCTCCGGAGTCTTCCGCCGGACATGACCGGTGTATCGAAGATCCCCGTGCAGTCTGGCACGTCGCACGGCGGCGTTGTGATGGCTGATGGTTCGATCGCCGACGTGAAGCTCGATCTCGACACGCTCGAGCGGCTGTCGAAAGTCGCGCGTGATGAGTACGGTCTCGCCGGCGCGGTGCAGCATGGTGCGTCGACGCTGCCGGATTCGGCGTTTCACAACTTTCCAAAGCGTGAAACCGCGGAGATTCACCTCGCCACGAACTTCCAGAACATGCTCTTCGACAATCTACCGGCCGCGCTGCGCGACCAGATCTACAATTGGTTGCGAGAGAACGCGAAGGACGAGCGCAAGCCGACCGACTCGGATGAGCAGTTCTTCTACAAGACGCGCAAAAAGGCGCTCGGACCCTTCAAGCGCGCTTTCTGGGATTTGTCCGACGACGTGAAGGCTCGCCTCGCGAGCGTGTACGACCAGAAATTTGGATTTCTCTTCGAGCAACTTGCGGTTGGTGGAACGGCGGCCGCCGTCACGCGCTATGTGAGCGCGCCGGAACAGCATCGGCCGGCGCCGAGCGAAGCGACGGTTGGTGTCGCGGCGGCGCCTGACGACGCGGATGCCGGCGAGTAAGTGCTGGTGGAGACGGACGTGACGAGTGCCGCACAACGCAATCCGCCGTTGACACGTTCGGTCGACGACCTCTGGCTCAACCTACTGCAGCAGATTAGCGCGCGTACGGCGCACGAGCTCAGGGGCGCGCTGAACGGCGTCGCCGTGAATCTGGAAGTCGTGCGATCGCGATCGACGCGCTCGGACGCGGCGGCGCATTCCGTCGCGCCCTTTGCCTCCTCGGCGGCTGACCAACTTCAAGCTGTCGTCGAAATGTCCGAAGCACTGCTCAACCTCGCGCGCGCACCGCGCGATCCACTCGATATCACCGAGACGATCGATTCCTTCGCTTCATTGTTGTCGGCCTCGGCTCGGGCAGATGGCTGCTCGCTGCGCTTTGAAGGAACCTCGCGCGAGACGACCGCGGTCGCGGTGCGAGCGCCCGGTAATGTCGTACGGCTCGTTCTTGGCGCGGCGCTGCTCGCCGCGCTCGCACGCAAGGGAGACACTCGCTGCCGTGTCGATGTCAGCGACGAGATCGTAGTGCATATCGAATCCGCGGACGCTGAGGGCCCGCTCGTGCTTCCGGCCGACGTCGCGGCCGCGGCGGACGCAGCCGACATTCGCGTGCACGCCGAAGGGCAGGGCATGTCGTTGACATTTCCGCGCACGGCGGCGGCGTCGCCGCGTGCGCGCACACACGAGAGAGCATGAAGCACGCAAACGCAAAGATTCTCATCGCGGACGACGAGAAGGCGATCACGACCGGCCTTGGCGCGATCCTGGGCGACGAAGGCTCCGGCATCGAGATCGCCGAGGACGGGCAGAAAGCGCTCGATCGGTTAGCAAGCGACAAGTTCGGCGTCGTTCTCGCCGATTTGAAGATGCCGAAGCTGGACGGCATCGGTTTGCTCAAAGCAATTCGCGAGCGAAAGATCCCGACCGAGTTCATAATGATTACCGGTCAGGGGTCGACTGAACTGGCCATCGAGGCGATCAAGCAAGGCGCGGTCGACTACATTGAGAAACCGCTAAACACGGAGCGGCTCAACAAGCTCAAAGCGCAGATTCCGAAGCTGCTCGATCAGTTCGCGTTGCAGGAGAAGAATCGCGAGCTCACGGCAAAGCTCGAAGGCCTCACGCACTACGGGGAGCTCACCGGGCAATCGGAAGCGATGCGCAGTGTCTATCAGATCATCGACGCCGTTGCGCCATCGAGCGCGAGCGTGCTCATTCTGGGCGAGTCGGGCACCGGCAAGGAGTTGGTCGCCCGGGCGCTTCACCAGAAGAGCGAGCGTGCGAAGGGACCATTCTTCGCGCTCAACTGCGCGGCACTGCCGAAGGAAATCCTCGAGAACGAGCTATTCGGCCACGAGAAGGGGGCCTTCACCGGGTCCACGAATGAGAAGCCGGGTGCTTTCGAGATGGCGAGCGGCGGGACGCTATTCCTCGACGAAGTCGCCGAGATGGCGACGGACATTCAGGTAAAGCTGCTGCGTGCGCTCGAGTCCCGAATGGTTAGGCGCCTTGGCGGCAAAAAGGAAATCTCCGTCGATATTCGCATCCTCGCCGCCACGAACAAAGATTTGCAAAAGGCGCTCGCCGACGGCGAGCTGCGCGATGATCTGTATTACCGACTTGCGGTCGTCGAGATCTACCTGCCGCCACTCCGCGAGCGCGCCGATGACATTCAGCTCCTCGCGAACGAATTCCTGGCGGATCATGCCTCGCAGAACGGCAAGAACGTGACGGGTTTTTCCGACGACGCGTGGAACTGGATCCTTTCGTTCCAGTGGCCCGGCAACGTTCGCGAGCTGAAAAACGCGGTACAACGCGGCGTCATCATGGCCCGCGGCGACAAGATCGGCGTCAACGATATGATTCAGCGCCATCTGCGAGCGGCACCCGAGTCGAGCGCGCTCACCATCGCCGTCGGCTCCACAACCGTTGCCGACGCGCGACGGCAACTCATTCTCAAGACCTTTGCGTCGGCGGACGGCGACTTGGTGCGCACTGCGAAGCTCGCGGGCGTGTCGGCGGACGAGGTCCGCCGCGAAATCCTCGCGCTGCTGGACGTTGGTGGGTCGGACAACGGCACCGTGACGTCGGATGCCGAGGCACGAATTGCGCGGAAGACGGACACTATCGCGGCGGCACGCGGCGCGGCAAAGGGGAAGCCGCCGAAGAAGAAGTAAACGATCACCAGCCCGAGATCTCTCATGTCGCGGTCGTACGACTTCGATGACGACGAGCCTTACGTCATCATCGAGAAGCAGTCGGGAACACTGAGCTCCTTCTTCGTCGGCCTCGCGATCGGCGCGGGGGTCGCGCTGTTGTTCGCGCCTCAGAGCGGCGCGCAAACGCGCCGGGGCATCCAGCGTCGCGCACGACGCGCCCAACGTGCGGCGCGACGAGTGGCGAACGACGTCACGGACACGGTCGTCGACACGTACCAGGATGCACGGCGTCGGGTGGAGGAGCGCATCGATTCGGCTCGTGAGGCAATCGAGGTCAAGAAGGAGCAGGTGCACCGCGCGATGGAGGCCGGGCGTGCGGCGGCGCAGCAAGCGCGCGAAGAGCTGGAACGCCGCATCGCCGAGACGAAGGCGTCATATCAAACGGATGCGAAGGCCGCGACGTCGACGCGTGCCGCGTCCGGGCGCCAGTCGAAAGCCACGGTCGCCGCACAACGAGCCGATAACGAGGCCGAGGAGACGTGAGTAGCGCAGGCGTCCCCGCCGAGGCGGGCACGCCCTCACCGCCCGCAACGCGGGCTAGCGCAAGGTCGCAGAAGCGACCCGCCATCGTCAGCTTTGGCTGGACGTTTCGCGACTATGCGAAGCGTGTCTGGGATAACAGCTCCGAAGACAATGTGCTGTTTCTCGCCGGTGGAATCGCGTTCAACATCCTGCTCGCGGCGGTGCCATTCTTTCTCCTGCTGATCGCGGGCGTGACGTATTTGCTTCCCATTCTGTACCGGGGGAAGGTCGATTCATCCAGCGCGGTGTCGTTCTTCATCGATCGCCTGTTGCCCGCACACGAAGAGTCTCCGACGTCACCGATTCACAAACTCGTAACCGACATTCTTCGCACGCGAACGACGTTCACGATATACGGCGCCATCGGTTTCATCTGGTTTTCGACGCGCCTCTTCGGCTCGTTGCGCACGGTGCTCGCCGAGGTGTTCGACATCGAACACGAGCGCGGTATCATCCAGGGGAAGCTGTTCGACATCCAGCTCACGATCGTGGCGACGCTGCTGTTCGTCGCGAGCACGGCATTAAACACGTATCTCTCGATCGTGACGCGAAGCGGCGTGCAGTTCCTCGGGAAACTCGGTCTGCAACACGATGTCATGGGTGGTGTCGAGTACTGGACGGGCCGCGCGCTCGCGTTCGTATTCATCGCCTGGATGTTCTTCGCGCTGTACAAGTATCTGCCCATTCGGCGCGTGCGATGGCGCAGCGCGTGGACCGCAGCGCTGTTCACGAGCGCGCTCTTCGAATCGGCGCGGTGGGTTTTCAGCGCCTATGTGCGGACGTTCAACCCCGGCTCCCTCTACACCGGCACGCTCACCGCGATCGTCATCATCGTCTTCTGGACGTACTACGCCGCGCTGATCTTCATCCTCGGTGGTGAGGTAGGGCAGGTGTATGAGCTACGGCGAAAGCGCAGGCTGCAGCGAGAAGTGTTCAGCTAGGCGCGTGGCGAGTGGCGCCACGCGCCACGCGCATGGTCCAAAGGTTGCCTGCCAAGCGGGGTGAGCCTTCCCCCGATGGAGACTGACCATGCGCACCATAGCCCTCGTCGCACTGAGCACCCTCGGCTTCGTCGCTGCGTGCAAGCGGACGGATGACGGACAGTTCGTCATCGAACGCCCGGGTGAGATCGATGTGAAGATGAAGAACGATACGCTTCACGTACCGAGCATCGGCACCGTGAAGGATACCGTGACGACTCCGTCGATCGGTGTGCAAGAGGAAACGGTGATCGTCAAGAAGCCCGTGATCGGCAGCAGGAAGACGGAGATCTCGAAGCCGGTTATTAAACCCTGAGTTGTTGACCCGTAGCCGGAAGTCGGTAGTTGGTTGCTGGTAGCGGGAATCACCCACCACCACTCAGCAACCACCACCAACTTCCAGCCGCGCGGACCTCGGGCTATATTACGGCCGTCCCAGGTCCCGGAGGGCGAGAGCCTTCTAACTCCGTCAGGACCCCGAAGGTAGCAGCGGCATGAAGTGTCTATCGTCGCTTCGTCAGGCCTGGGGCACTCGCGCGGGTGATGGAGTGAATCCATCCCCGCGCGTTTTGTTTTAGCTTTGAGGTCCCCGATGTCGATCTCTCTCGCCCGGAAGTAC
>JANWKK010000095.1 GCA_025451425.1 Gemmatimonadaceae bacterium | reverse complement strand
GAGAGTGAAGGGAACCTCGAGCTGAGCGGCCAGCGTCTCCGCGATGCCCTTCCAGTGTTCACGGAAAGCCCGAGCACTTTCCGGCGAACCGATGTACACGTATTCCCGCATACGAAACGCCTGCATGCGGCCGAGCTCCGACGACGTTTCGCGGCGGAAGCAGTACGATTCGACATCAACGATGACACCGCTTCGCGCGACATCGCCGCGCGCGGCAACGATCGGATACACCTGGTAGCACGCGGCGGGCGTCAGCACCAGATCAGTGGCCTCTAGGCCATCGACCCACTCGCGTCCTGCGGATCGGCCCTCGACCAGTGATCGAATGCCCGTCTCGGTCCCAGTCAGCGAGCAAACGCATCCGAGGAGGTGAGGAAAGCTTTTGAGGTAGCCAGATTTCTCGAGCAATGCGCGGCTCATAACGGGCGGGAAGCGCAGGACCTCTGCGCCCGCCGGCCGGTACCGTGTGATGAGCGTTGTCAGACCGGCGATGACGTCCTCGAAGACACCGGTACGTCCTTGGACACCATTGGCCGCTGTCGGCTGCAGGATCGTCGAGGTGATCGCTGCGAGGCGCTCGCTGGATACTTGAGTGCTAGCCATCTCAATCCCTCACGCGCGCCGGCACGTCGAACAGCAACAGCGAGCTGGCTGCACCGGCGAGGATGCGTTCGTTGTTGATCATGATCGATGACGACAACACGTCGCGCAGACTGCGTGCGACGCTGAACTCGCCATCGTTGCGATAGCCTGAGAGTCCACAGGCCTGCAGCGCGTGCATCACCGTCTCGATCGCGAGCTCCGAAGAGTTGACCTTCAACAGGTTGATTCCGGCCTGGAAGTCGATGGCTTCGAGCCGCTCTGGTTCGAGTGCCGCTTTCTCATAGCTCGCCACAGCGGCGGCGATCGTTCCGCGAAGAGCACGCAACGACATCATCGCACGCGTGAGATGCGACGCGCCGGGTGCTGCTTGCGCGGTGCTGCCCTGCGCGGCGCCCTTGCGCACGAAGCGACGGGCGTGTGCGACCGAGCCGGCGGCGATGCCGCACCATACCCCGCTCCATGTGAGATGCGCGATCGGTACCATGCTCTGCGGGTGAACGCGCTCGTATGACTGTGGTATGATCTGCTCGACACCGGCGCAGCCCCGCAGCGTAAACCCCGTGCTGCACGTGCCGCGCATGCCCATCGTATCCCACTCCTTGATTTTCTCGAGCTCGTAATCGCCCTTGACGAACGAGACGAGCACCTGGTCGGATGGTGCGGAATCGGGCGCGCGCCGCGCGGTAAGGAAGATGCCATCCGCCTCCGCAGCGTAGGACATCACGGTTCCATTCTTGACCAGGGATATGCGATCGCCCTCGCACTCGACTGAGCAAGCGCTCGACCGCACCGCGCCGCCCGTCTGGTTCTCGGTCGTCGAAGAGGCGAAGAGCAACTGCTCATCTGCGAGACGTCGCAATAGCTGTCGATGCCAGGCGCTCTCCCGCGCATGACGTAGCAGGATGACGACCTGGATCTGATGCATCGCGAAGATCATCGCCGACGAGCCACAGGCTGTGCCGAGCATGTAGCAGATGTCGACTGCATCACCGATCGTCGCGCCATCGCCTCCCAGCTCAACAGGTACCAACATGCTCAGGAGTCGGTGTTGGCGCGCCGCAGCAAATGTCTCGAATGGAAACCGCGAGTCGCGGTCGACTTCAGCTGAATGCTCGGCGGCAGTCGCGGCCACGAAGCGCGCACGCGAGCACGGATCGGCCGTCGGCAGAGTCGCCGAGGTATTTGGTGCTTCGAGGGTCTTCATGCGTTAACGCCTTCTGGACGGGTTATCGGGCGGCTTTCCCTTTCGTTAGGCCGCGCTTTCGAATGGGGGCAATCTGCCTCAGACACCGGCGGTAGCCGACCACTCATTTCGACACGCCGGTAATGCACGACCCAGACCCATCCCGAACGCGAGGCTCCCGCGCGCCAAGAGAGGGAACAGAGTCGCCGAGGGCTCCAAGGATCTTCAATGAAATGAAGACGTTGCGCCGCGTCAGAGACCCTCGATTAGACCCTCTTGCGCCCTACAGGCGCACCACGAGTGCAACAGTCGCCTGTGGCATGAGGTCAACACTCGCTAGCGCTAAATCACTGCATTCCAGTGACGGTGCATTGGCGCGCTGGATGCACAGCAGAGCGCGCCCACATCGCCATTGATAACGCTCCACACCGACCTATCTTGACCGCATCCATCCCCGTGTCCGAACGCCGCGCACCGGTTTGCGAACCGCTGCGCAATCACGCGTTCTATGATCGCAACTCAATGTCCGACTCGAACGCGCAGTCCCACGAGCAGAGAATCGCGGGCGTCGTCCAGCGCTTGCTCACCGAGCACTCGATCAATCGCGTCGTCGGCGCGCAGGAAGACCTGAGGCAGGCCGGTCTGAGCTCACTGGACATGGTGAGCCTCGTACTCTCTGTTGAGGAGGAATTCGGCCTGATGGTACCCGAGGGCAGCATCATGCCCGCGAACTTCCGCTCCATCCACGCGATCAGCCAGCTCGTAGAGTCGCTACAGGCGAAGCAGTGACGTGCTCTCTTCGTTCTCGCCGCGTGCTGTCGCCGTGAATAGCGCGATGCCCTTGGATCGCCACGCCAAGCGCCTACTGGACATGATTGCAGCAGGCCGACGCGATAAACCCAGTGAGCTCACCGCGGAGTCGTTACGCCGATCGATGAACCAGCTCGCTGACGCCGCCGATGCGCGCCGTGTTCCCATCGGCCGCATCGACGAGGGCAAAGTGCCCGCGCACGATCGCGCGATTCCAATACGGACCTACACGCCGTGCGACTCGCAGGCCGGCGCGTTGCCTTGCGTGATTTACTTCCACGGCGGCACGGGCGTGTTCTGCAACCTCGCGACGCACGATGGGCTTTGTCGCACGCTCGCCAACGCAAGCGGTTGCCGAGTGATCGCGGTCGATTATCGACTCGCGCCGGAGCATCCGTTCCCGGCCGCAATCGAGGACGGCATGCTCGTGACGAGCTGGATCGCAGAACACGCAATCGAGCTTGGCATCGACCCCAAGCGCCTCGTTGTCGCGGGCGATTCCGCTGGCGGAACCATCGCCGCCGTAATCTGTCAGCTCGCCGCGCGAGGCGGCCCCCGCATTGCCAGGCAGCTTCTGCTCTGCCCAGTGACCGATCTCGCCGTGGAGTCGAGCTCCCGTTTAGCGTTTGCTGAAGGCTACTTCATTGAGCGACCGACGCTCCAATGGGCCAAGGCCGTGTATTGCGCTGAGTCGGACGTCTTCGATCCTCGTATATCCCCACTTCGAGCGCCATCACACGCCGATCTTCCACCCGCGCACATCCACACAGCAGAGTTCGACCCAATGCGGGACGAGGGTGAGGCGTATGCCCGAGCGCTTGAAGCAGCGGGTGTGTCCGTGCACTACACCTGTCATCCCGGGCTCATTCACCACTTCTACTGCATGGCCGGCGCGATTCCCCAAGCGCGCGTCGTGTTGGCGTCGATCGGCTCCGAGCTTCGCGCGGCAGTGAGCGCGCCGTGAATCAACCTTAGTGCGGAGCGAAGAACTCGATGTACGATCCGATGCGACCGTTACGGATCTCGATCATATCGACCAGCTCTGTGAGCACGGTAGTCCCGGTGAGCCGCGAGAAGATCTTCGCTCGCCAGTGCACCGCTGCCTTCGAACCATCGATCACCAGCGAAACGATTTCCTCGTCGCTGAGCTTGAAGGTCTTGATCATGATGGCCAGCAAGGGACGATATTCTCCGGCACCAACTGCGGTGACGGCGACTGGAGTCGAGTGGCTCGCCCCCGCGATCTGGAACCGCGCGTCAGGCGAAAACTTGTCATACACGGCGGCGATGTCACCGCTGACGCGCGCCGCATAGAGGCCGCGAAGCAACCGTTCGGTCTCCTGGCGATCCGGAATCGTGTGATCCTCCAAGCGTTGAGAGTCAATGGCCTTGCGGCAAGACCGCGTCGGTCCGGCCTGGGAAAGCATCGTATGATTCGCTCAATTCGGCAATGCCTGTGATGACGTTCACGCGGGGTCGCGACACACCGCTCAAAGCGTGGGCGCGCGCGCTGTCGCTGACGGCGCCGATTGCGCAGAACCCAGCGATGACGCTACCGGTACGACTCGCGGAGCTGGCCGACACGTTTGGAGACCGTGTCGCGTTGATCGGTGAAGACGAGACGCTGAGCTATCAGGCGCTCGCCGAACGCGCGAGTCGTTATGCGCGATGGGCGATCGGGCAGGGGCTGACCCGAGGCGACGTCGTCTGCCTCATGATGCATAATTGTCCCGATTACCTCGCGGCGTGGCTCGGCGTCACCCGCGTCGGCGCGATCGTAGCGCTCATCAATACGAATCTCATTGGCGATTCGCTTGCGCACGCGCTTCGAGTAGCGACGCCGCGTCTTATTGTTGTCGGTGCCGATCTCGCTGCCGCCGTCGCTGCGATCACCCCCGCGATGCAGCGCGAGGTTCGCTGCTGGGTTAGAGCCGGGCACTTCCAGGGAATGGCATCGCTGGATCCGGAGCTCGAGCGCCAGTCTCCCATGCCACTCAGCGCCGCTGAATGCGCTGCACCATCGAACCGAGACCCCGCGCTCTACATCTACACGTCGGGCACAACGGGCCTGCCGAAGGCAGCAATGGTCAGCCACCATCGCGTTCTCCAGTGGAGCTATTGGTTCGCCGGGTTGCTCGATACTGACGCGAATGATCGGATGTACAACTGCCTTCCGATGTATCACAGTGTTGGCGGCATCGTGGCAGTTGGATCGACGTTGGTGAGTGGCGGATCGGTCGTACTGCGACGGAAATTCTCGGCTCGCGGATTCTGGGACGACGTCATCCAAACCGAGTGCACGCTCTTTCAGTATATCGGAGAGCTGTGTCGCTTCCTCGTGAACATGCCGCCACATCCGCGCGAGCGAGAGCATCACATCCGGATCGCGTGTGGCAATGGACTGCGGCCCGACATCTGGGAGTCGTTCCAGTCCCGCTTCGGGATCCCACACATACTCGAGTTTTACGCCGCGACCGAGGCGAACTTCTCACTGTATAATTGCGAGGGGAAACCAGGTGCGATCGGTCGAATTCCGCCATTTCTCGCCCATCGGTTTCCGATTGCGCTCGTTGCAATCGACGTCGAAACGGGCGAACCCACGCGCGACGAGCACGGACTATGTCGACGGTGCGCCGTGGACGAAGTCGGTGAAGCAATTGGGCGAATATCGACCGACGGATCGCCCGAGGGTCAATTCGACGGCTACACCGACCGCGCCGCATCGGATCGAAAAGTGTTGCGGAACGTATTCTCCAAGGGCGACGCTTGGTTTCGAAGCGGCGATTTGATGCGTCGTGATGGAGCCGGCTTCTTCCATTTCGTCGATCGCATTGGAGACACATTTCGCTGGAAAGGGGAGAACGTCTCCACCGGTGAAGTCGCGGACGCAGCCTGCGGGTGGCCAGAAGTCCGTGAGGCCGTGGTTTACGGCGTCCAGCTTTCCGGCCACGATGGTCGCGCCGGAATGGTTGCCGTGGTGACTGACGGCGAGCTCGATCTTGCGGGATTCCGCTCGCATCTCGCCACTCGGCTTCCGGAGTATGCTCGGCCCGTGTTCGTGCGCATGCTTCGAGAAATGGAGACGACCGGGACGTTCAAACCGGTAAAACAGGATCTCGTTCGTGCTGGGTTCGATCCCAGTGCAACGACGGACGCGATATACGTGAACGATCGACAGTCCGGAGCGTTTGTTCCGCTCGACGCAGCGCTGTTCGAATGCATCCAGACCGGTCGATTTCGCCTCTGACCATCGACCGTTTTCGCAGCCTATTCGAAAGGCAGTTCAATTCATAAGGATCGATCGATGAAGACGACCGACGCACCAACATGCGTTGTCCATAAGTTCGGCGGCACCAGTGTCGGTAACGCTGAGTGTTTTCGAAAGGTGGCAAAGATTATCACCGAGCGACCGGAGCAGCGCCGGCTCATTGTCGTTTCGGCGATGTCGGGCGTGACCGATCAACTCGTGCGCGCTGTTCACGTCGCTGGTAAGCGTGATCTCGCCTACCGAGACATCATGGCTGCCGTCGGGGCTCGTCATCGACAGACCATCGCCGAGCTGTTGACCGCGGACGCAGCGGGACACCTGTGCGAGGTACTTACCCGCGATCTCGCGATCATCGAAGAGGTCCTCCATGTCACCACGGTGTTGCATGGATACTCACGCAACGGTCTCGAGCTCGTATCGGGGTACGGAGAGGTGTGGTCGGCGCAGTTGCTTGCCGCGCTTTTGCGCGAGGAGCTGGACGACCTCGATTGGCTCGACGCGCGCGAAGTATTGACCGTGTCCCGCACCGAGACGGGCGCCGACGTCATGTGGCCGGAGTCCCGCGCACGCGCCAACGAGTGGGTCGCGAAGCGTGGTGGGCTCCCGCGCACGCTCGTGATCACCGGCTTCGTCGCGGCCACGGAAGACGGTCTCGCGGCGACACTCGGCCGGAACGGTAGCGATTTCAGCGCCTCGATCTTCGGCACTCTGTTCGATGCGCAGGAGATTCATATTTGGACCGATGTCGACGGCGTGATGAGCGCGAACCCTCGACTCGTCTCGGAGGCTGTGACACTCGAAACGTTGTCGTATGACGAGGCGATTGAGCTGGCTTATTTCGGTGCGAAGGTGATTCACCCGAGCACGATAGCGACGGCCGTCGAGCGAGATCTTCCGATCTTCATTCGAAATACTTTCCGGCCGGATCATCCGGGCACGCGCATTCAGGCAACGCCGGCCTCGACGAATAAGGTGAAGGGACTCGCCACGATCGAGTCGGTCGCGCTGATCAACGTCGAAGGTATCGGAATGATCGGCATGCGAGGAATCGCGCAGCGGCTCTTTGGTGCGTTGCGCGACGAGAGCGTCTCGGTCCTCATGATATCGCAGGGAAGCTCGGGGAATTCGATCTGCTTTGCCGTGACCGCGGCGCAGGCCGATCACGCGCGGAACACCGTGGAGCGCACGTTCTTCGCCGAACGAATGCATGGCCAGATTCGCCGCGTCGACGTCACGACCGGTTGCAGCATTCTTGCCGTCGTTGGAGAGGGAATGGCTGGGCACCCGGGTGTGGCGGCCAAGTTCTTCAGCGCGTTAGGCAAAGCGGGCGTGAGCCTGCGGGCGATTGCTCAGGGAACGTCCGAGCGCAACATCTCCGTCGCGGTGAACGCCGCGGACACGCAACGTGCGTTGCGCGCGGCACACGCGGGCTTCTATCTCTCCAAGCAGGCCATCTCGATCGGTTTGGTGGGGGGAGGGAACATTGGTAGCACACTCCTCCGTCAGTTGTCACACCGGCTCCGCAGTTTGAAGCAGGACTTCGACATCGACTTTCGAGTTCGCGCGATCGCGACTTCGCAACGCATGTTGCTCTCCGATCATCCGATCGATCTGGAAACGTGGCGGGCGAGTCTCGCGGCGCACGGCGAGCCAACCGATCTCACTCGTCTCGCAGCGCACGTGTACGATGATCAGCTTCCCCACGCGGTATTGATCGACTGCACTGCCAATCAGCACGTGTCCGAACAGTACGGATCGTGGCTCGAGCGCGGCATTCATGTCATCACGCCCAATAAGCGCG
>JANWKK010000094.1 GCA_025451425.1 Gemmatimonadaceae bacterium | reverse complement strand
TACTCCTGCTTGCTTCGCTCGGCGCCTGCGGTCAAGGCTCCACCGAGCCCAGCGGTCACGCCCCATCGGAGCTGAAAGCGCTTCCGCGTCCGCTGAGCGCCTCGGAGCAGCAGCTCGTCAACGCGGCCAACGACTTCGCCTTCTCTCTCTTTCATCAGCTTGGCAACGCGACCCCGGGCGCCAACGTTTTCGTCTCACCGCTGAGTGCGTCGCTCGCGCTCGGGATGACGTTGAACGGCGCCTCCGGCTCGACCTTCGACGCGATGCGCACGACGCTCGGATTCGGCGCGATCACCAATGATGCCATCAACAGCGGCTACCACGACCTCATTGCGCTTCTCGAGTCGCTCGATCCTTCTACCCAGCTCGGCATCGCGAACGCGATCTGGTATCGTCAGGGCTTCGCCGTCAATTCGAGTTTTCTCAACGCGACGCAGAGTGCGTTCGACGCCGAGGTCCAGGGCCTCGACTTCGCCAATGTGCCGGCCACGCTCGCCACGGTGAACGGGTGGGTGAATACACGAACGCACGGCAGGATTCCGTCTATCCTCGCGTCGGTCGATCCGTCGGACGTGATGTACCTACTCAACGCGATCTACTTCAAAGGGAGTTGGCGCTTGCGCTTCGATTCGACGCAGACGCAGAACGCGCCCTTCCACGCGGCCAGCGGCGCGTCGCAGACGGTGCGGCTGATGCACAAGCAGGATACGCTGCTTTACGCCGAGACGTCCGCCTTCCAGGCAGTGGACCTGGCCTACGGCAACGGCGCTTTCCGGATGACCATCCTCCTGCCGACGGCCGGGACAAACATCGACGCATTCGCCGCGGCCATCAATCGCACCAACTGGAACGCATGGATGCAGAGCTTCCAGTCACAGAAGATCATCCTCGAGCTGCCGCGCTTCACGCTCGCTTATGAGCGAACGCTCAACGACGACTTGACCGCCATGGGGATGGGGATCGCGTTCGACCCGGAGCGCGCGGACTTCTCGCGCATCGCATCGGTTTCGCCCGACCGGCTGTTCATCAGCGTGGTGAAGCAGAAAGCGTTCATTGCCGTGGATGAGATGGGCACCGAGGCCGCCGCGGCGACTCTTGTCGGCATCTCGGTCACCTCGCTACCGATCATCCCGACCATGCGCGTCGATCGCCCGTTCGTGTTCGCGATTCGCGAGCGTCTGTCGGGTACGATCCTCTTCATGGGGAAGATCACGATGCTGCCGGTTTAGGGCGGCTAGAGATCGCGGCGCGACAAGCGCCACAAAGCCGCTCCGAACACGCATGCTGTAAAGAGCCCAGCATAGGCGAGCGCCATGCTGCTCGGAATCGACACGTTCGCAAACGGCGAAAACGACAGTGATCCGGCGAGCGGCGTCTGCATTTCAAACGCCGCTCGGCGCCACAACGACTCGCTCGGCATAACCAGGCTCGTGATCACACCGAGCGTCACGATGTGCTGACTCTGCGAGAATCCGCTCACCTGTTCGAGCCAACCACCCATGAATGCCACCCCTTGTAACCCGAGCGCGAGGACGCCGACGGTGAGGGTCGTGAACCGTGTCCCCAAGTAGAAAGTGACTGCCAACACGAGCACGCACTCACTGCTCATGAGCAGGAATCCCCGAAGAGCATGCTCGGGCAGCACGCCGGTGGCCGCGTACGCAACCGCAATGGTTCCGCCAAAGGTGAGCGCAACGAAGGCGATGATCATGGCGACGAAGCCGACGAACTTGCCGCTGAGAATCTGCCACCGCGCGATCGGCTTCGTCGCGATCGCCTGGACCGTTCCGGACGTGATCTCGCCGGCGATCGTGTCGATCGAGGTCAGAATCGTCATCACCACTGCCAGCAAATCACACGTGTACAAGCCGACCATGAGTATGCCGCTCTCGACTTGATACCGCACGAATGGCGACATCGGGCGACCCTGAAATTCAAGAACTTGTAATCGGAGTGCGACCGCAAAAATCGCGAGCAGCAACACGGCCGCTCCGAGAGCCGTCCACAAAATCCGCCGTCGAGCGGCTTCGCGAAACGTGACGCCGGCCATGATCCAGAGCGGTCTCATAGTCCGCGGTCCTCGCCGACCAGGCGCATGAACGTGTCTTCGAGCGATGTCGGCTCCGGCGACACCTGAAAGAGCTCGGCGCCGCTCAACGCCAGGCGACGAATGATCTCGGGGAGCACATCTTCGGTGGATATGTCGAACGTGTACTCATCAGTGCGCGAGCCCGGATGGATCGGCGTCATCATGTACCCGGACACGTGATAAAGTACTGCCGGGGTCATGTTCCGGGCTCGACTGCGGATTCGGCGCGCGCTTCCATTCTCCGATGCAGTGAGGTCCCGACTCGCCACGATCTCGCCATTGTTGATGAAGGCGACGCGGTCGCACGTGACTTCGATCTCGCTCAGCAGATGCGAATTCAGGAACACCGTTACACCGCGGTCGCGCTGACTACGGATGATGTCTCGGACCAATCTGCGACCCATCGGATCGAGTCCCGACGTCGGTTCGTCGAGGAACAGGATGCGTGGCTCATTGATGAGCGCCTGTGCGAGGCCGAGGCGCTGGAGCATACCCTTGGAGAAGCCGCGCAACCGGCGACGCGCGTGCGCGGCGATGCCAACGAGCTCCAGGACGGCGGGCGCTCGGGCCCGGGCACTGGCGGTCGTCATCCCGGCGAGCCGACCGTGCAGCTCGAGCAATTCGACCGCTGTCCGCCATTCATAGAAGCGAAAGTCTTCGGGCAGGAAGCCGATCTCACGACGGACGTCGACGTCTCCGATCGGTGCGCCGAGCACCGTCCCGTCGCCATCGGTTGGCCTAACGAGGCCGAGCAGCATCTTGATGGACGTACTTTTCCCCGCACCGTTCGGACCGAGAAAGCCGAAGATCTCGCCCTCGCGCACACTCAGCGTCAGATCGCGGACGGCGACCTGCGCGCCGAACTCCTTGCGGAGGCTGTGCGTTTCGATTGCGAGGCGCGGGACTGATGGAGAAGGTGCCGCGTTTGACATCAGCTCACGGAGGCGGCCAGGGTCGCCGCGTCGGCGGAGCTCCCGTAGCCGGTGAGTGTGAACACGATGTCGTCTTGCACCCAGGTGAGTACGTACGTCGGCCCTCGCCGTCCGCCCGTGATCATCAGCATCGCCGGCGCTCCGCCGACAGTGATGATCTCATACGAGCGCATGAACCTCGGCGGCGCGATCGTGACGGCAGACCGCCAGCCGAAGAGCCGTCGGAAGTCGCGTGACTGATTGGGACTCATGCCTGAGAGCTCGAGGGCAATTGTCATTACCGCTGACGTGTCGAGCGCGGCAGGCACCGAGACCGCGGCAAGCGGCGTTTCGGTGAGCACGGCGCAATTGCCATTGTCGGTCGATGGTGGCGGCGGCCCCTGTATCTGAGCCTGAATCGTGTTGGCAACGGGTGCGGGACAGTTCCCAAATTCGCCGCGGACTCCGCGCGGTGTCACGAGCGAGATGGGCGCGTTGTCGATCGACGAAGGAAGGGGTGTCCGCGGAAGACCAGCTTCCACGAGTAGGGTGCCTAACTGCTCGCGGCGCACTCTCGTCTCGATGCGATGGGCTCCCGTCACGTAGAGCCTCGCCGCCTCGCCGCGCCCGTGTAACATGCGAACGCGAAATCCGGCGGTACGACTCAAAGCGTCGACATTTGCGATGACGCTATCTGGCTCATCGCGCGCGACGGTGGTGGATTCCGAAAGGATCCCTGCGACGACGTTCTGCAACTGTCGACTGTTCGAGCCGGCGACGGTCGTCACGGCCGCGGTGACCGTCGCCGGTCGCGCGATCCGAAGGGACGCGATGAACCGTCCCCAGATCGATTGGTTCTGGACGCGCACTGCGAGTATGCCGCCGGTGAGCGCGGCAGCGGCGAGGGCCAACGATCGTGAGCGTATCACAAACTCTCGAAGGAGAGGGGCAATCGGTTGCTATCAATGCGATGGAACGTCGCTCAGCACTCGGTATGTAGTCGCGAAAGCTGTCGCCACGATGACAGCGCCGTGCGGGATGGCTAGATCGCCAATCGGTAACGCCCCGCAATGATTCGCCGCGTCGCACCACACAGCGCGAGCCAAGCGACGCCAGCGACGAACCCGCCGAGCACGTCACTCGGGTAGTGAACGCCGAGATAGAGACGGCTGAACGCAACCGCGATAATGATCGCCATGGCCGCAATAAATGTGACGACACGAGCTCGGTGCGTCGCTGTGCTGCGCGCGGCGATGAAATAAGCGAGGAGCAGATAGCACACGGTGGATCCCATCGTGTGCCCGCTCGGAAAGCTGTACGAATGACCGTTCAGGAAGGCGGCCGAGTACTGCGGCCGTGATCGGTGCACAGTTGTTTTGAGTATATATTCAACAATAGTGCCTCCGAGATTCGCGCCGATCCAGCTCCAGAGCAGCAAGGTCTTCTTCTTCCGCCACAGGTAGAGGGCGACGAGGGTCACGACGACGACAACGACCGGTGATCCGATTTGCGTCACCGCGTTGAAGATCGCGAGGCCGGTCGCGGTCGCGTGCGCGTGGAACCACGACTCTACGCGCATGTCGACGCGCACCAGGAAGGCGTTGTCGAGAACGGCGTCGAGTAGTCCAGCGAATGCCCAGATCGCGAGAGCAGAGAGGACCACACTCGTCGTCAGTCCAAGGCCGAGTTGCGATTTCGGATCGAACCGGGCAGTAAGGAATTGTGTCGTGCGTTGCAATGCGGACAGTTCGCCGCTGCCTGGTTCATCCAACATGAGCCTTCTCTCTATAGTACTCGTTATGCGCGCCGATTCCTGAGTGCCGCGGCGCGACCACGCTTCGACTGGCCGCCGTTCCGCGCGCGACGTAGATATTCGACGAAGGAGCGCAACGCCAGCGACGCGTGGCGCCGCTGCGGATAGTACAGGTAGTAGCCAGGAAAGGGCGCGGAGAACTCATCCAGCGCTGACACCAGCTCGCCCTTCACGATCGCGCTGCGAACGCGGTCCTCGCGAACGAACGTTATCCCCATCCCGGCCAGTGCGAGGCGGATGTTGAGGGCCGGGTCGGTGGTGAGTACCCGCGCGG
>JANWKK010000093.1 GCA_025451425.1 Gemmatimonadaceae bacterium | reverse complement strand
GCCGGGGTTGCTGACAAGGAGGGCCTCACGAACGGACTCCCGCGTCAGTGCCGTGAGGCCATACGGAATGCGTTCGCATCCCTTCCCCGGCCGCAAATCGGCGGAGAGATCTACGGCGCGCGCGCCGGCTTCTCGCGCTCGCGTGATCCAGTCTTGGGAGGCGCCATGTGGTAGCGCGCTGAACACCAGCGCGGCATCCGCGAGGGGCGCCGCTTCCGTCGCCGTGAAGCGGATCTGATGTCGACCGATGCGCGCGGCCGCACCCCGCTGATCGTTTGCGGTGGCGAAACTGAGCTCGAGCTCAGGATGATCGAGAATGAGTGCACAGAGCTCGCGACCGGCATAGCCGCTCGCTCCGAGCACTCCGACGGGCATTTTATTCACCCGGAATGCATAATAATGCGGCACGGGCGAGTCAATGCCATTCGTCACCCGGCGCTGTCGAGCATGCGCCGAACGTGCTATCCTATCGCCCGTGGAACGCGAACCCAGTATGAAGAAATCGGAGCGCCAGGAGGCCATCCTCCAGCTAGTCGGGAGCCATGCGATCGCCAGCCAGGAGGAGCTTCGCCGGTTGCTCGAAGGTCGCGGCTGGAAGGTCACCCAGGCCACCCTTTCTCGTGATCTCCGCGAACTGGGCCTCGTACGCGCGCCTATGGAGAACGGCGTCCGCTACATGCGGCCGGAGGCGTTGGGCGGAGACGAGGACAAACCCTCTCTCGAAGCCCTTTTACCCCAACTTTTCGATGCGGTGGACGGCGTGAGCGAGCTTCTCGTTCTTCACACGCTTCCGGGAGGCGCTCAGCCTATCGCCGAAGCGATCGACGCTCAGGGCTGGCCCGAAATCATTGGCACAATCGGCGGCGAAAACACAATCCTTATTGTCTGCCGATCATCGCAGGCTCGAATCGAGCTGACGCAACGACTTCGAACGGTGGCGGGACGCCGGCCCCAGCCGCGAGCGTAAGCCTCGCGCCTCCCAACTGATACATCCCACCGGTACACGGGCAAACCACCATATTGACGAGGCTCGCGCCACTCGCTTAATTATGCAAGTCGATTGCATAACTTGGCCTCAACGGAGCTGACATGCCTCGCACTATCGTGCTCGCCTATTCCGGCGGCCTCGACACGTCCATCATCGTACCATGGCTGCGCGAGCACTACGATGCTCAGGTCATTTGCGTCGCCGCCGATATCGGTCAGGGCGAGCGTGAGTTGGCCGGCGTTCGCGCCAAAGCAATCGCGTCCGGCGCCCTCGAGTGCTATGTCGAAGATCTCCGCGAGGAATTCGTTCGCGACTTCATCTTCCCGACGCTCCGGGCAGGCGCCGTGTACAATCGCAAGTACTTGCTCGGCACGTCGATGGCCCGTCCGCTCATCGCGCGGCGCCAGGTCGAGGTCGCGCGGCGGGTCGGCGCGGACGCCCTCGCCCACGGCTGTACCGGCAAGGGCAATGACCAAGTTCGCTTCGAGCTCACCTATGCCGCGTTCGCGCCGGATCTTCCGGTAATTGCTCCTTGGCGCGAGTGGCACATTCGCAGTCGGGAGGATGCCATCGCATACGCGGCAGAGCGTGGCATTCCCGTCGCGGCCACCAAGGAGAAGATCTACTCGCGCGACGCTAACCTCTGGCACCTCTCGCACGAGGGCGGAATCCTCGAAGATCCGAACGCCGCGCCACCGGACGATCTACTGCAGCTCACCGCGACTCCTTTCGAGGCGCCGGATCTCCCCGAGACAGTCGTCATCGGTTTCGAACAAGGAACGCCTGTTTCGGTGAACGACGAACGGCTCGATGCCGTTGCGTTAATCGAGACGCTCAACGCCATCGGCGGCAAGCACGGCGTCGGCGTCGTGGATCTCGTTGAGGATCGTCTCGTTGGAATGAAGTCGCGCGGCGTTTATGAGACGCCTGGCGGCGCGCTCCTCTACAGTGCGCATTCCGAGCTCGAACAGCTCGTCCTCGATCGGCGCACGCTCTCGGCCAAGGACCTCATTGCTCCTCGTTACGCGGATCTCGTGTACGAAGGCCGCTGGTGGACTACAGAGCGCGAGGCGTACGACGCGTTCGTGACGGCGACGCAGAGCCGCGTGTCGGGCACCGTTGCCCTTCGGCTCTACAAAGGTTCGGCGACCGTCGTCGGGCGCGACAGCGCGCACGCGCTGTACGATGAGCGTTTCGTAACATTCGGCGAAGACGACGTATATCAACAGAGCGATGCCGCAGGCTTTATTCGGCTTTTCGCCCTTCCCGCTCGCGTTCGGGCACTCAAGGATCAGGAGCTCGCGCAAGCCGCGACGGTGGACGCCGTGGGCGCCACCGCTCCGCAGGAGCCGTCTCTCGCGTCCGTCAACGGGAAGAAGCCGCTCGACGACGCGACGTCGTCTTCGCCGGAACTGGCAGTCGCATGACGACGGCCGCGTTCATGGGTGCCGCAGCCAAGTCGCACAAGCTTTGGGGCGGCCGCTTCGCTGGAGCCGGTACAGCGCCTCAATTCGACGCACTCAACAACTCGATCGGCGTCGACGTTCGTCTCTGGCCGTTTGACATCGAACTGTCAAAGGCATGGGCGATGGCCCTCTACGGCGCTGGTGTCCTCACGATCGGCGAGTGCAAGACGATCGAACGAGGACTCGACGCAGTCGCCGGGCAGTTGGACTCGGGTGTGCAGCCAATCGCATCCGATGAGGATGTACACACGTTCATCGATCGATTGCTGCACGACGAGGTCGGTGACGTTGCGTCGAAGCTTCACACAGGGCGCAGCCGGAACGATCAGGTCGCGACGGCAACGCGCATGTGGGCGATGAACGCCGTTGGACAACTCGACGTTGCCGTGCGGCAACTGCAGCAAGTGATGATCGATCAGGCTCACGGCCTCGAGACATCGCTCATGCCGTCGTACACGCACCTGCAGCGAGCCATACCCGTTTCGGCAGCGCACTGGCTTCTCGCGCACTTCTGGCCGCTCGAGCGCGATCGAGCCCGTCTTCGCGCCGCTGCCAAAGGTGCCGCCGTGCTGCCGCTCGGCTCTGGTGCCGCCGCTGGATGTGCGTATCCGATCTCCCGGACTTTGCTACAAGGGACTCTAGGCTTCGACGCCGTAACACCCAACTCGATCGACGCCGTCAGCGATCGCGATTTCGTCGCCGAGCTTCTGTTCTGCGCGGCGCTCATTGGCAGCCACCTTTCGCGTCTCGCCGAGGATCTCATTCTGTATGGATCCAGCGAGTTTGGTTTCGTGCAGTTCGGCGAGCGCTTCACCTCCGGCTCGAGCATGATGCCGCAGAAGCGCAATCCGGACGCGCTCGAGCTCGCGCGCGGATCCGCGGCCCGCATGCTTGGCGACCTAACGACGCTCCTTGCCACGCTGAAGGGGCTGCCGTCGAGCTACAACAAGGATCTTCAGGACGACAAGCGCATCGTCTTCGACGCCGTCGACACGTTGCTGCTCGTGCTCCCCGCAGTCGCTGGAGCACTGGCCGAATGCACTTTCCGAAGCGAACGCATGCGCGCGGCGCTGTCGTCGACGATGATGGCGACAGACCTCGCTGACTATCTCGTCCGCAGGGGCGCCACGTTCCGAGAGGCTCATGGGGCGGTCGGGCACCTCGTGCGCATCTGCGAGGATCGCGGAGCGGAGATGCACACCTTACCCTTCGCTGAATTTGCTGGTGCGCACCCGCTGTTCAGCGAGGACGTCTTCGATGCACTCTCGGCGTATCGCTCGGTGGAGCACCGGGAGGTCGAAGGTGGCACGGGCCCGTCCGCCGTGCGCGCGCAACTCGAGACGGCCCAGCGCGCACTTGAAGTCTCGCTTCGCTAACAACGATCGCCGTTAGGCCGCACCACGTTCGGCAAACCCGCGGATTAGAAGAGGATTCCGAGCGACACCGGCAGCATGCGAATGCCTGTCTCGCCCCCTGTTCTGTGGTAGCGCGCTTCGAGGAACGTCGTGACGTCGACGAGCTCGAAACGCAATCCGCCGCCCGCGTTCACGCCGAGCTCCGTCGAAGAGCGCGACGTGAGGAACAGGTTTCGATGGCTGTTGTACACGCCGATGCCGCCAATGACATAGGGTACGACCATACTTCCAGTTGGCACTCTGATCACCGCATCGCCCGTCGCCATCAGGATCTGGTCTCTAGTCGTATTGCCGGTGTACTTCATCTCGTGGTAGGAACCATCGATTCGGAAGCCGAGTGGGGTGGCGGGCACTCGAATGTCGAAGATCAGCGCCAGGTGGTAGCCAACGTCCTTATCGGCGGCATATCCGCTCACCGGTGCTGTAACGCCGGCCGCCATTCCGACTCGGAGCGGTGTCTGGCATCGGACGCTGTGGCTCGACACTGCGATCGCCGCGAGGGCGAGGAGCATTCGCAGGTGAATGGTCCGTTTCACGTATATCTCCAGGGTGAAAGTATGTGAACTCTCGTGTTCGCCGGATGAAACGCAAGAGAGCCGGGCGGTGTTGAGTCGCCCGGCTCTCTAATTTGTCGCGCAACGCCGGCGTCAGGCCGAGGCCTTCACCACGTTCTCGGCGGCTGGCCCTTTCTGACCCTGCACCAGATCGAACTCCACAGGCTCGCCCTCGGCGAGGCTCTTGAAGCCATTGCCCTGAATCGCGCTGTAGTGCACGAAGCAGTCTTTGTCACCGCTGTCAGGCGTGATGAAACCAAAGCCCTTCGCGTCGTTGAACCACTTCACTTTGCCGGTCGTACGCATACCTGCTCCTCAAATGTGCGGTCGCCGTCGCGGACGCTCGCCGCGAGACGATCTACCTTGTCTACGACCACACCATGTGATCGCAGCTCCTTAAGACGTTGAAGCCGGACCCGAGAACCGGCGGGCCCGGCTTCAGACGCGGCGAAGCTAAGGCGACTGCGAAAATCGGTCAATAGCTGGGCTAGTTATTGCCCGAGCACTCGCACGCCATCGACGAAGTACTGCGTCTCGCCGAAGCAGCTGGTTGGGACACCTTGATGCTGATCGTAGGTCAAGGAGACGCGCTGGCCCATTGATCGACTGATGAGCGCCGCGATGCTGTCGTTGCGTACGCTGAAGTCCCATTTTTCCTGCAGCGCGCCCGGAACGTTCACCATCGCCAGCTCACCCTCCCAGGTTTTGCAGATCCAGCCCTTCCGTGAGAATTTCTGAACGTAGCCGGCGCGATCACCATGCGAATAGGAATAGTTCAATGCAATCACCGTCCATAACGCGAGAAGAACGACCGGCGAGACAATGACGCCGGCCAGTACCCATGGCCATCGACGATGACGCCGATGCACCTTCGTCGCCGCGTGTTCCGGAACGGGAGGCGGCACTGACTCGTCAGGTGGGACGTCGGAAGCAGTTGCCATTGCCCGCTGTCCTTGAAAAGGTTGTTCGTTTGCTCGCGAGGCAAAGCTACCGCCGAGAGTGGTGAAACGGCAATTCGGGCGCGGTAGGTCTTACCGCGGTGTCGAGCCGAGTATCTTGTATAGGTTGGAATCGATCGCCAACGCCCTCACCTCGTGACCTTTCGTACTCGCAGGCAAACCGCCACAGCTTGGGTTGGCGACGTCCCGGTAGGTAGCGCCTATCCGATCGTCGTCCAATCGATGACGAACACCGATACCGCCGACGCTGCGTCGACGGCGGCGCAAGTCGTGGCGCTCGCTCGAGCCGGCTCGCAGCTCGTGCGCGTTACAGTGAACAACGAAGAAGCGGCGGCCGCGGTGCCCGAGATCGTGCGCCGAACCGTCGATGAGGGTTGCGACGTTCCGGTCATCGGCGACTTTCATTACAACGGCCATTTGTTGCTCGCCAAGTATCCGGACTGCGCGCGCGATCTGGCGAAGTATCGCATCAACCCCGGAAACGTGGGTGGAAAGCGCCGCGATGAGAACTTTAGAACGATCGTACAGATCGCGGTCGACAACGGCAAGGCCGTTCGCATCGGCGTGAACTGGGGCTCGCTCGATCAGGATTTACTCACGCATATGATGGACGAGAACGCGCACGCAACAGAGCCGCGTGACGCGCACGAGGTGTACATCGATGCGATGATCGCCAGCGCGCTTCGGTCGGCGGAGCTCGCCGAAGAGGTCGGCCTGGCGCACGATCGGATTCTGATCTCGGCGAAGGTGTCCGGCGTCGCTGACCTCGTCGAGGTCTATCGACGCCTCGCATCGCGTTGCGATTACCCGTTGCATCTCGGTCTCACTGAAGCAGGACTTGGGATGAAGGGTATCGTCGCCAGCACGGCAGGGCTGTCGATTCTGCTCGCGGAAGGAATTGGCGACACGATCCGCGTTTCGCTCACTCCTCGTCCGAACGGTGATCGAACCGAAGAGGTTCTCGTCGCGCAGCAGATACTGCAGTCGTTAGGTTTGCGCAGCTTCGCGCCGCAGGTTACGGCGTGTCCCGGTTGCGGGCGAACGCCCTCGACTTTCTTTCAGCACATGGCTGAGGATATTCAGAATTACATTCGCGAACAGATGCCGGTCTGGCGCGAGCGGCATCCAGGCGTGGAGGAAATGCGCGTCGCCGTCATGGGCTGCGTCGTGAATGGGCCGGGCGAATCGAAGCACGCGAACATCGGTATCTCGCTACCAGGTACTTTCGAGGAGCCGAAGGCGCCTGTGTACGTCGATGGCAAGCTGCTGACGACCCTGCGCGGCGAAGGGATCGTGCCTGAATTCCTCACGATTCTCGAGCAGTACGTCAGAACGCGGTATCCCTCTCGCCAACCCGCATTGCAAACCGGCTAAGGGCCGCTCCTAGCGGCGCGCCGACGGCGTTCCGCCGCTTTCGGCCGCCAGGCTGCTTTCAGCAAGCTCCTCCAGCGTCTCCACGATGCGCCGCAACTCGTCCATGATCGGCGCCGTGAATCCCAGCTCGCGTAGCCGTTCGTAAACACGGCGATACCATCGCACCGTGCCGTCGCGACCGACACTGAAACGTCCCCACACTGTCGCCGGATCGATTGTGCGTTTCAGATCGGCGACGATGGTGCCGGCATTGTGGAGCTTGTCCGCCGCGCACACCCAGCGTGCAGACTCGCTCGCGTTCGCGAGCCGCTCGAGATAGTCGTCCTTTCGCTCGTCGCTCGACAGCTCTGTGCCGTCGTCGTCGACGCTGCGATGCGTCACAGCAAGCACGGTGTCGAGAACCGACGTGCCGAACTTGTCGCCGATGCGCTGCTCAAGCGTGGCGCGCGTGTAGTTCTCGCGCACACAATCCTCGATGACATCGTGCAGAACGCCGGCGACGACCGTGTCCTCGTCTCGGGCGTACCGAGTGAGAATGATCGCTACGTTCGCAGGATGCGTCAGATACGGAAGACGCGTCCCTTTGCGGACCTGTCGGTCGTGATGCTTCGCGGCAAAGGCGAGCGCATGGTTGACTCGATCAGAATACCCGTTGATCGTCATCGCCAGAATAAGTTAGCGCGGCTCCGGAGCGCGTGCACCAATTTCGACGCTCGCTTCAGCGGCGTGCAAACCAGCCGACAAGCCGTTCCAGGCCCGCACGATCCTCCTCGTCAAACGCCGCAGGCCGACTAGAGTCGATATCGAGCACCGCGATGAGCGCGCTCGACCGATCGAATACCGGAACGACAATCTCCGAGCGCGCGCGAGCATCGCACGTGATGTGTCCCGGAAACGCAGTGACGTTCGGCACGACGATCGTACGGCGCTCGGCCGCAGCCGTTCCGCAGACGCCCTTGCCGAACTCGATGTCGAGGCAGCCCAGTGTGCCTTGATACGGTCCCACGCGAAGCAGTGTTGGTTCGACGACCCGGTAAAAACCAGTCCATAGATGGCCGAACGCGTGGTGTATCAGCGCGCTCAGCGTCGCCATCGCCGCTATTTCGTCGGAGATTCCCTCGAGTACTGCACAAAGCTGCCCCTCGAGCTCCCGATAAGCAGTTGCCTTCGGCGCGTTGCGGAGATCGAGAGTGAGTTCAGCCACGCGGCACCGATCACACCACTGGGAGTCAGAAGCTGGGAAGCTCACCGCGAGATGTCTGCGATGAGCAGTAACTGCAGGGTAGACAACGCAAGTCCGTGCAACGTGATCGCCATGCCGACACCGACAGCCGGCAGCATTGTGTCCGGCGAGGAATCCGAACGCATCTTCATAACGCGTGGCGATACCGCGAGTGTCACTCCGACAGCCATCAGACCCAGGAACAAGCCGAGCTGAAGCCATGCGACGCGGTCGAGTCTCGTCGCACCGGTTATGTCTCGCAGCGGAACGCCTCGATAGTCGGCGCCGGCAATGAGCAGCTCCGAGAGTCCGAGGAGTCCGCACACCCAACCGAAGCCACTCAGGAAAGCAGATCGCTGTCGCCCGATTACGAGGACAGTCGTGCCCGCGAGAGTTGAGAGCGCCCCCCACAGGCAGAGCCGCAGCAGGTGCAGGCGCTCTGCGTGTTGTAAGACGTCAGACCACACGTGCTTTACCGTGCGCGGCTGCCAACGAGCGCCTCCATTTCTGCTGTTCGCTGCGGCCTCACGCCCGCGGCGATCTCGGCGGGCGCGATGGGCGCAGGCTCCACATCGTCCCAAAGCACGATCCCGAGCGGATTGCCACCCGCGAGACGAATGCCCTGAATGGCCTGCTTCAGGTCGGAGTGCCGCGTGAGCCCAAGCCGAGCGCAGTAGATCACGTCGTGCATCGGCAGTCCGCCCGGCAGGCCGCTCAATGTCAGGTCTCTCGACGCGGTGATGAGAACGGTGTCGTAGTGGCGCGCCATTCTCGCCGCGTCGCGCCGGAGCAAATCCGAAATTCGGCGGGCATCAGGCGGCGAGTGACCAACTCCGCTCGGCACGACATCGATCACGCGATCGCGGCCAATCGTCGCATGTCGCGTCGCCTCCGGCCAGCTCACACGTCCCTCGAGGATATCCTGAAGACCCGGTCGCGCGTCGATTCGAAGCGCGGACGAAACGGGTGAGAGCTGCTCGTCGGTATCGATCACGATCACGTTGCGCGCCTCCTCGGCCGCAACCGCGCCAAGATTCGCAGCGACAATCGCCGAAATTAGAGAACTCTCACCAGAGATCGTGAGCATCAGAAGCTGTGACGCCGGCGGCGCGACGAACAACCAGGCGAGCTGGTGCGCGTCATTGCCAGGATCGATGTGCGGGGGAGCGACCCGATCGGCCATTCGGCGCCCGCGCTCAGGCGATGGCGGCCGTGGCCGAATGACGGAAATGACGCGTGCTCCCCCCACGCGCTCGGCTTCGCGCGCATCTGCTATGCGCGGATGTCTGAGTTCTTGGAACAAGGCAGCCCCAAAGCCAAGCACCATTCCAAACACAATGGCCGAGGCCAGCATCGCGTAGGGCGGCGCACTCAATGGATTGGCGAGAGCTCGCGCGCGTTCGGCGCGGCGATCGAGATCCTCGAGGCGAAGGCGCGCAGCCTCGAGCTGTGCCGTTGCTGCCGAAAGCGCTGCACCGGCGGAGTCGCGAGCGACGATTCGGCGCACCGTGTCGGCCTGGGCAAGCTCGCTCGCCGTTGGCCGCGCCGGAGCTGCGAGCGCGGCAACGGCGTTGTGAAGGCTATCGCGTCGCGCATTACCGATCGTTTGCAACGCACGCCCAATCTCCGTTGCGCGAGCTGTGAGTGCGACGAAGACAGGGTCCGCGCCACCGGAGGTGGCCGAAGCATCGCGCTCGCGCTCGATGTCGGTGAGCGAATCGAGAAGCGCCTTCACCGCAGCGTGTCCAGCCAACTCTCAGGACTCGCCGAGCGCCCGATAGGAGGCAGCAAGTGGTGCGGTCTCGGTGCGCGCGAGGAGTGCCTCGAGCGTGGTGAGGCGCTGAGTCAGTGAGTCGCGTCGGGCGGCGAGGACTGGATCGAGCAGTGTGTCCTCTTGAGCCTGCGCCAGCATTGCCGCCTTTGTGCGCGCGCCAGAGAGAGCCACTTCAGTCGAAGCCACACGTGCGCTCGCGGCGGCGACTGTTTGCGCTAGTGCAATCGTATCAGGTCGTTCGCCAGGCTTCGGGGCAATCGCCTGAGCAGCTCGGCGCCCTTGCTGCGGGACGACGACGAGCGCAACGAGAGCGGTTACAAAAGTCCCTACACTCACGGCGCCGATGAAGATGGGCCGGTGCATGGCGTTCCGAGCACGAGCGGCGAGATACGTCGCGCGCGGAATGACCAATCGGTACTCGGACGTGAGTGACATGATGTTGAACCAACTTCGCAGGAAGCGTGCGTACACATGCTCGAGCTGATACGCCGCAAACGAGAAGAGCGGAAGCAACAGCTCCCGCTCCTCGACAGGGCAGTGTGGTCTTATTGAACCGTGATCGTTCCCTTCATGCCGAACGTCAGATGTGGAGTACAGTGATAGGAATACTTGCCGGGCGGCATCTTCCCGAAAGAGATCGTGTAGGTCTCGTTCGGGTTCATCATCATCGGACTGGAGAGCTCCGAGACTTGTTGCGGCATGTTGGCGGCAAGCTGCGCTTTGGCGTTCGCGGGTATCTGCGCCGGATCGAATGCGACGTTGTGCGGCGCACCTGAGACCATGATGAACTTCACGCCGTCACCGGGTTTGATCGTTACGTCTGCGGGATCAAAGCGATAGTTGCCCTGCGCATCCTGTTGCATTTTCACTTCGACCGTTTGACCGGTGATGGGCGCCGGTGCCTCGGTCTCGGTGGTACCGGCGGTCGATGACGGGACCGTCGCCGTCGCCGATGTTGCCGTCGCGGTGGCGGCCGAGTCGGTTGTGCCACCCTTTTTATCGCCGCAAGCGACGATGATGGCAGCACTCACTAGAGCCGTCACGATCGTACGAATCATTGCTCGAAGACCTCCCTCGGAATCAAGCTTCTCAGGTGGTACCCGCCTATATGCTCGGCGAGCTCCTGAGTTCGCCGGGACTGTGAGACTATCCAGAAAGGTCCTCGCATGCAACGCACCGCGTGCGTGTCTTCTGGAGATGTCTATTTTGTTCACGGCACTCTTCGTTGCCATCGCGTTGGGAGGATCTGTGATTGCCATTCCCGCTGTCGACTTACACGACACCGGACAAACGGGACGTGCCATTGCTGCGGTCCGCGCGCGTCCTTCTTCCGAGGTCGCGCGTAGCCTGTCTGATCTCGGCTTTCGACGGCTGCACGTTGTCGAGAGCGGCGCGAGCTCGAGCTTGCCCGCTGTGGAGGACATCCTTCGCGACACGAACGCACGAGTGCAGGTGAGTGGCGTGAGCTCCGCGAGCGAGATCGAACAGCTCCTGCGTGCCGGCGTCGACTACGTAGTGGTTGGAGAGCGCGGGCTCGACGAGCCGGACTGGCTGGCCGACATGGCCGACCTGTATCCGGGCGAGATCGCCGTCGCAACGGACGTCCGCGACCGGCGTGTCGTTAGGCGTGGCTGGGTTCGTACACTCCCCGTCGACGTTCTCGATATCGTCGACGAGCTGAACCACCTGCCACTGCGCGAATTACTCGTTTCGCTTCCTGCCGTCGATGGCGGGATGGGGATGTCCGAGCTTTCGCTCCTTGAGGACGTCGCCGAGCAATCGCGCTTCCCCGTATCCGTGGTAGGCACCACGACCATGGCGGATCTCCGAGCGCTCGAGCATCGGGGCATCGCGGGGGCAATCATCGATGCGGAGCGATTTCTCGGCGGCGAACTGGACGGTCGGCGCGTCGCTCAAGACTTTGGCGCCTAACGAGCGAGCGTTCAATGCCAGCGAGATCGGACAAGAGAAGCGAACATTCGCTTTTGCTTGAGGCCGCGCAGGAGCTCGCGCGGCGCACCGGCGGAGTCGCTCTCCGACATTTTCGCTCCGCGCTGACAGTCGAGTCGAAGACGGATGGCTCGCCGGTGACCATTGCTGACCGCGCGGCGGAACAGGCGGCTCGGGAATGGATTGCTCAGCGGTTTCCCGACGACGGTATTGTCGGCGAGGAGTTCGGCGTTCACCTACCCAGTGCGAAGCGACGCTGGCTCATCGACCCGATTGATGGAACGAAGACTTTTGTGCGTGGCGTTCCGCTCTGGGGCAGCCTGATCGCGGTGTGCGAGAGCGATACCGTGCTCGCGGGGGCCGCGTACTTTCCCGCGTTGGACGAGGTGCTTGCGGGCGCAAAGGGACTCGGCTGCTGGTGGAACGGAACGCGCACCCATGTGTCGACCACGAACGTGATCGCCGATGCGACGGTGCTCACGACGGACGAGCGATTCTCGCGCACCCCTGAGCGGCGCGAGGGCTGGCGTCGTCTCGCGGAGGCAGCCGCGATCAGCCGCTCATGGGGCGATTGCTACGGCTACCTGCTGGTCGCAACGGCCCGCGCCGATGTGATGGTCGACGGCATCGTTGGGCCCTGGGACTCCGCGCCTCTATATCCTGCGATTACCGAAGCCGGCGGCGTGTTCACGGACTGGGAGGGCACGGACACGGCATTCGGCACGAGCATCGTCGCGACGAACGGCGTATTGGCGGCAACCGCCCGCGAGCTCCTTGGCCGCCAACAGCCAACTCGTTAGGCCTGCGCCGATCAGTCAGAAGCGATTGAGGTAATCTTTCGGGAGCTTGCTGGGATCGCCGATATACACGAATCGGAAGTTATGCATGTACTCACGTGCGACTCGCCTTACGTCGTCCGGCCGTACCCGACGGAGGTCGTCGACGAATCGATCGGCACCCCGGTAATCGCCCTCATATAGCTCGGCACGCGCGAGGAATGTCGCCTGGTCTGCATTCGTCTCGTTCTTCAGGAAGTAGTCGGTGATGAACTGCAGGACGAGTCGCCGAAGCCCGGCGGGATCCACCACCTCGGTTTGCAATTCGTCGATTTCGTCGCGCATTAGTTGCAACGTTTGCTCGGGCGCACCAGTCGTTACGTAAACACCACCTGGGCCCACTGCGCGCTCGATGAATGGCGCGTCGACCGCATAGCTGAGATTTCGCTTTGATCGGATCTCGGTAAAAAAACGACCTGATAGCACGGCCGTCGCAATGCGTAGCGCGTTGTAATCGGGACTCGAGGCAGGCGGACCCGCGTAATAGCCGATGATGTAGTTCGTCGGCAGATTGGCCGGCTCGACAACGAGTGCGCGCTTGTCGTTCTTCACAGCAGGCGGGCTTTTCCATTTGTAGTTGCCAGCCGGGAGTTTGCCGAGCGTTGCGCGCACGAGCGATTCGACGCGAGGACGCTCGACGTTACCGACAACGACGAGCAACATGCGCGACTTCACGAATTGAGTAGCGAAGTAGTTCTTCAGCGCCGATTGAGAAATCGCCGCGAGTGATCGCTCGGTACCCTCCGTCGACAATGCGTACGGATGTCCCACGAATAGCAGACTGTCGGCGACGATGCGCAGCTCGGCGTCAGGATGCAGTCGCTGCTGGCTTGCCGCGGAGAGAAGTTGTGCGCGCACGAGCTCGACGTCGGCGCTATCGAGCGTCGGGCTCGTGACTCGATCGGCGAAGATCGCCCAGCTGGAATCGAAGGTCGCTCGCGTCGCGTGGAGGCCGAACACCGTCCAGTCGTCTTCGGGCTCGATTGTGATGACGCTGCCTGTTTTGTTCGTCGCAACACGTAGGGCATCCTTTGGATAGCGCTTGGTTCCTCGCTCCGACGCGGCAAGCAGGAATGCTTCGATGCCCTCGGTCGCAGGCATCAACTGTTGGACGCCACCTAGCAGGTAGAGATTGGCGGCGATCACGTCGCTCGCGTTGTTGTGGCGCAAAATGACGTGAATCCCATCGGCATCGAACTCCGAGGTCGACGTGTCGGCGGCTGTCAGCGCACTTGCCGTAGCGAACGGAAGTGCGGCCGGCGACTGTGCACCTAACGGCTGACCGATCAGGATAGCGGCGACGGTCGCGAACGCAATTGATCTGATCATGGCTGGCCTCTCGGCGTTGCAAGCTCTGCTTCCGTAAGGCCAATGTGTTGTCGCATTTCCGGCGAAAGGAGAACGCCGACAATGTGCGGCTTCCCGATGATATACTTCTTTGCATAGTTGCGCAGATCTTCCGGCGTCTGCTTCGCCATCATGTCGGTGTAGCCATAGAAGTAGTCGAGCCCTGTCACGGCCCACCAGAAGCCCAGCTGATGTGCAAAGCCGGACGCACGCTCGAGCTGGAACATGGCGTCGACGATCCGGTGCTGCTTGGTGAACTCCAGTTCTTCCTGACTGAAGTAGTTAGGCTCGATGACCTTGCCGATTTCATCGTCGAGTGCCGCGAGCGCTTCTCGCAGCTTCTCGGGTGTCGTCTCGCCGGCGATCGTGATTGGACCAACGTGATTCAGTGTGTAGTAATTGACCCCGATCGACTGAAACAGCCCGCTATCGACGAGTCGCTTCTGGAAGCGAGAGCCGGGCTGATTCAGAACATCGGAAAAGACATCCGCTGCATACGTCGAGGCGGGATCCTGAACGGCGCTCGGCCCTTCCCATTTGAGCATAACGACCACGGATCCGACCGGTTGCTCAGTGATCACACCCTTCGTGTGCTGGAGCGGCGGGACCGGCGGAATGGGATCTGCGGCGAACGGATCCGGCCCGCGTTTCCAATCGCCAAACACGGACTTGGCGATCGCGAAGACACGCTCGGGCACCACGTCTCCCGTCACGACGATCGCCGAATTGTTCGGGATGTAGTAACGCTGCTGGATGAAGCGCATCTGCTCCGGCGTCGTGCGAAGAATCACGTCGCGCTCACCGAGCGGATTCTTACGACTCCAGGCTGTGGTCCATAGCGCTTTGTCGATCGCCGTCGTGAAATGATAGAAGGGACTCGATTCGTTGCGATCGTATTCGCCAATCACCACCGAGCGCTCGCGCTCTAGCTCGTCCTGTCGAAACAGCGGGCCCTTGAGCGGCGCGGCGAGGAAGCGCATTCCGCCCTCGAGGCTGTCGGCTGGGAGCGTAACGTAATAATTGACGATCTCCTCGCGCGTCTGGCCGTTGAACACCGCGCCGAGCTCTGATGCGCGCGCAACAAACTGATCGGGCTCGGGATATTCCGTGTTGGCCTTGAAGAACATGTGCTCGTAGAGGTGCGAGAGTCCCTCGAACTGCGGACCTTGCGTGAAGGATCCGTTTCGCACGTCCACTTCGATCGTCACGAGCGGAACGCCGCGATTCTCGACGACAATGACCTCGAGTCCGTTCGGCAGCACTTGTCGCTGAATCCGCCGCTCCAGCTCTGCGCGCTGGCCGAACAACGGCGTGGCCAGCGCAAGCGCCATGAACGCGAGCGGCAGAATGCAACGCGGTAGCGTCAGGCGTGCTCCCATGATTTCTTTCCTCGACATGTCTGGCTCATCGATGACGGCAATCAACGCACGCGATAAAGAACTGCTTCGTAATCGGTTGGACCGCGTCGCCAAGCGCATTGCCGCGAGCGCCGACATTGCAACCCAATCCGGAAACGGTTCGTCATCCCGTCTACGGCGTGACGAGGCTCTCGCACCGTACACCACCTTCCGGATTGGCGGACCAGCCGACCTCTACTTCGAAGCTACAACGGCCGACGAGCTTGCAAATGCGGTGGTCATCGCACGCGAGCTGGACGTGCCGTACTTCGTCCTCGGTCTCGGCGCCAACATTCTCCTTGGCGACAAGGGATTTCGCGGGCTGGTCATTCGAAACACGGCCCGTCACTGCACCTTCCACGAACACGACGTCGATTGCACGCTGTGGACCGAAAGCGGTGCGGTGGTCAAGGATCTCATTCAGGAATCCGTCGGCCGTGGCTGGTCCGGACTGGAGCACTACGTCGGCATACCCAGCACTGTTGGCGGAGCGGTCTGGCAGAACCTTCATTTTCTGTCACCCGCTCCCGCGCGCGAACGCACGATGTTCATCGCTGAGGTCTTCGAATCCTGCGACATACTCAGCGAAGAGAATGAGCGGCGCACCGTCGGGCCCGATTACGTGAAGTTCGGCTACGACGACACCGTCTTTCATCACCGGCGCGACATCGTTCTCGCCGTGACTTTTCGCCTAACTAAGGGAGATCCGGCAATCCTTCATCGAGTCATGCAAGAGAACCTGAGTTGGCGTGGCGGCAAGCATCCGTGGCTCGACTGGCATCCGAGCGCCGGCTCGGTGTTCAAGAAGATCGAAGGTGTTGGGGCTGGCCGATTGATCGATCAGTGTGGCCTCAAAGGATTTCGCGTCGGCGATGCGCAGATCTCGCATAGTCACGCGAATATCATGGTCAATCTCGGCCACGCGACAGCACGCGACGTTCGCGAACTGATCGCCATCGCTCAGCAACAGGTTCTGGAGAAACACGGGCTCCGGCTGGAGCCAGAGATTGGCTTCATTGGCGAATTCTGATACCAGACAGCTCGCCTGCTAGTACTCCTGGCCGAATCGGAAAGCCAGTCCCCAGGACGCGGCGTGGTCCACTGCGCGTGCTACGCCAACCCCGATAAGGCCGCCGAAGAAGGTGACGCGGAGGTCTACTGTTGCCCGTATCCCGTCTGTCGGCACCGAGAGGAGCGGTGGACAGTTCCCAACAGCCGTGCAATCTGGCGCAGCATTCGGATCGAGTCGCTGTATCGACGCGAACACTGATGAACTCGACGCCTCCGTCCATCCACTTTGCAGTCCCGCTGCGAGTCCGGGGCTGAGCCCCGGAAGCATCAATGAGTGAATGACACGCCATGGCCTGCGTAAAACGGGAAACGTATAGCTTGCCAAAAAGCCGCCGGCCGCTGCTCGATCTCCAGCGAACTGCTTGTACTCATAACCAGGTAGCGCATTCTCGCCGCCGAGCTCGAAGAGGGCCTGAGGCGGGATGAGGCGCCCCTGCACGACGCCGCCCTCGGCGACCGCAGAAATTACAAAATCGCTAAAGTTGCGGCGGGCCGCCAAAATTAACTCCGCTCGCTGCCAGGACAGCTGACCACTCGCCACCTCATAGGTTGCGATGAGGCCGATTCCTGGTTCGAGGAACACTCCTGTGACATCGGGATGAATCTCGAGCGTCGACGAGCCGAATATGTAGTTGCCATTCGCGCTCGCTCGATTCAGTCGGTAGTGACCAACACCGAGAACAGACCGATCGAGCATTGCTGACTGCGAGCGATCGCTGGCGATGCCGCCTTGGAAGGTGACCAGTGCGTCGTGCGCTGAGCCAACGGCCCGCGTTAGGCTGAGGTTCGCGGTGCTTTGGTCGACGTAATCCTGATCATCGACGCCGAAGAACAAGGCGCCGAATGCACTACTTCCACCCTCCAGGGGAGATATAAAGTCATTCGTGCTCGCGAGTGCTCGCTCCGTACGCACCGCGGTCGTCCAAGGGCCACGCGCATAGATCAGTGTCGCGCCGCCACGAGGCGTCTGCTGGCTCCAGGCCCATCCACCGTACGCGTGAGCCGTTAGGCCAGGCGCGGCATCGCGAAAGCGCTCGCCGATCGCGAATCCTACGTACGCTCCCTCGATGCGATTGTAGCGAAAAACCTCGTCCAGCTTGGTCGGGCTGAAGTCGATGCGCGGCGGTCCAGTCGGGCGCCAAGCGTCCGGGGATAGATCATCGAAGTCCGAGCCATTGACGCTTGCGGTCGCGGTGCCCAGGGCCTGAACCCAGTCGTGATATCGGCTCACGCTGTCTGCAGGCGCGAACGTCAAGCGGCGGCGGATGGCCGGCGTCTTATCGCCCGCAGCGAGGACCACGCTCGCAGCACTGTCGGTTGAGGTCGCGCGAAGATCTTGATCGACGTCAACCGCCGCGAATCGCGATACGAGCCTGAAGATCGAACGCTGGGCGCCTAACGGCGCAATCGACGCCTGAAATTCCGATCGTTGGAAGGCCGGCAGCCAGTACCGTCCATCGACCTCCGCGTTGACATACTCGACATACGCGACGGCGACGATTCCAGGCAGGCGCGCGAGCAACGGCCGGCTGCGCTTTGGGCCCGGAGTGGCGACAAACTGCCCTCGCATCCGTACGATTTGGTGACGCACTGCGTCGAAGTCGATCTCTCCCTCGAACGCGCCGATACGTACTTCCTTCCTTGCGGAGTCGAACACCGGTGTCACGTGCACTCGGACGATCGGAATCGTTCGCTCGCGAGATCGCAGCAGTGCGATCGTATCTCCACCTGAATAGCGATAGTACCGCTCGCGATCACTCGCGAGCGGATGAACCGCGTGCAGTGTGTCGCCAGTTCGAGCACGAGACTTGTTCGTGCTGTCCGACCGCTCCGACCCTCCGCCCGCAGGCGAAAAGTCGACGCCTAACGTGAGGCGATCTCCGTACAGATACGGAATGGTCCAGCTGCGCGCGAACGAAAGCGCGGAGTAGGGAACGCCGACGGACTCCGAGCGATAGCCGATCACCCGCAGGTCGTAGCGCTGGCCACGCTCCCACGCGGCGTTCATCGCGAGCTGCTCCACCTGTGCCGCCCGCTCTCGGCCGAGCGTGTCGCGCACGATGAGCGAAAGCTCCGACTCTACGCGGGCGCTATAGGCGCGCAGCGCGGCCGGTGGCACCCGGTTGTTCGCCGCCGCTTCGGTGATGAACGAGCGCAGCGCCGCTGAGCTGTACGTCGAATCGGGATGCGCTGCGGCAACCGCAAGCTGAAGGAAGAGCAGGGGAGCCAGCATCATGCCGTCGTACGCGCAACTTGATGCATCAGGTTTCGGTCTCGGCGAGCTCGCGATTCAGCCCATCGACTTCATCCGTCGCTGCGCTCCATCGTTCGAGGGCGACGTCCAGCTCTCGTTTGGCGCGGTCTAACGTTGCGCCGAGCGCTTTCGCGTCGCCGAGCCCTTTGGGGTCGGTGTACAGCTGGGGATTCTCCAACTCGGCGCCAACCTTGGCGATTTTCTCTTCGAGCGTCTCGATCCGTCGCTCGATCTCCTCGAGATCTCGCTGCGCCCGACGGAGCTCGCGTGCGACGTCGCGACTCGTGCGCGCCGCCGCGCCGGACTCTGCTCGACGAGAGCGGTCGAGACGCTGACGCTCATGAACTCGGCGTAACGCCGCTTCCTCGCTCGCCCGCACCGACGCCGCGCGCTCTCGCTCCGCGGTCACCGACTCCCACTCAGCGAATCCGCCATCGAACTCGGTGATGTGGCGCTCGTGCAAAACCCAAAGTTTCTCCGTGAGCCCACGCAGGAGCTCTCGATCATGGCTCACGAGGATCACCGTTCCGTCGTAGCGATCGAGCGCGTCCTCCAACGCTTCGATCGATTCGACATCGAGATGATTCGTCGGCTCGTCGAGGATGAGCAAGTTTGAACGCGACAGCATCAGCATTGCCAGCGCAACGCGTGCGCGTTCTCCTCCCGAGAGAGTTTCCGGACGACGCTGCACCTCATCGCCGGAAAAACCAAACCGACCTAGATGACCCTGGACGAGTCGCCGCTCCCAGACCGGTCGGAGATCAGCAATGATCTCATAGAGCGTCTTTTCGAGCGGCACCTGCGACAAATCTTGCCGGTAATAACCCACGTCGATGCCGCTGCCGACTCGGAGTTCTCCCGAGTCTATTGATTGTTGCCCAACGAGTGCCTTGAGCAGCGTCGACTTGCCGGCGCCATTCGGACCGACCAGTCCGAGCACCTCTCCACGGCGCAACGATCCTGTAAACGCTTCGATAAGCGTGCGCCTATCCCCACTCGCCGCGTCCCTGACGGCGATGGTTGCCTTCTCGGCGATTGCGACGCGGTCACCTCCGCGCTGCGCGACGTCGAAGCGAATCGCCATAGTGTCTTCATCTGACACCGGTGCGCTGAGGCGTGGCAACCGAGTCAACCGCTTTCGACGGCCTTTTGCCTGCCGACTGTTCTGCCCCGCGATGTTCCGCGCGATGTAATCCTGCTCGTGCGCAATCGTCTTCTGTTGTTTGTCGAAGGAACGGTGTTGGGTCAGCCGCCGCTCGTCGCGCTGTGTGACGAAGGACGCGTACCCGCCGGCATATGGCGTGGCGGTCTCTGCCTCGATGTGCAGGACATGATCGGCGACGTTCTGAAGAAATGCCCGATCGTGGCTGATGAGAAGCACCGTCATCGACGAATCGCGAAGGAATTGCTCCAACCAACGCGTGGTCTCGAGGTCGAGATGGTTCGTCGGCTCATCGAGAAGGAGGATGTCCCCGCCGCGCACGAGCTCACGCGCGAGACCCAACCTCCCGCGCTCGCCTCCGCTCAACTGCGAGACGGGGGTCGAGCGCGCCTCCTGCGGCTCGAAGCCGAGGCCGTGAAGAACCGAGTCGATGCGCGCGGTGGCCTCGTAACCGCCTCCACGCTCGAAGCGCTCGAGATCGTGTCCGTAACGCGTCAACGCTGCCTCGGAAGCGTCTTCGCTCAACGCGTGCGCTTGCTCCAACAGGGATTGTTCGAGAGCGAGCAGGTCCGCCAATCCGCCCGCGGCGACCTCCCACACTGTCATCGCGTCTCCGAAATCGCGATGCTGATCGAGGAGTGAGATGCGCAGCGCCGATTGCCGAACGACCGTTCCGCGCGTCGGCTGTAGATCGCCAGTAATCAGTCGAAAGAGCGTCGTCTTTCCGGTGCCGTTCCGTCCGAGGATCCCCCAACGCTCGCCCGACGATACGGTGAAAGTGACGTCGCGAAAAAGCGTTGTCGCGCCGAATTCGACTGCGACGTTCGAGACCTGAAGCTGAGTCATGACGCCACGTTTTTGGCGCCCGGTCGATGACGCTGATTCACGACGCCGTCCATTGTCGCCACTCGTCCTCTGCGAGCCCGATCGTCAGGCCCTTGGCACCCAGGCCGATCTGTCTCACGAGTGGCATTCGAAGCAATAGCGGCTCCGCAGCGAGCTTGTCGAGCCAGCGTTCCTCGGAAAGAATCGCGTGGCGCACGCCGAGCGACACGTACGATCGCGATTCACGATCGACGAGCGCGTCGATTCCGTATTTTTGAGCGAAGCGGCGCAACTCCGAGAAAGACGCGGATCGTTCCGTGAAATCCACGAAGTGGGTTTTCACGCGTCGCTCCGAAAAGAAGCGCAGCGCTTTCCTCGTATCCGCGCTTTTCTTCACGCCAAAGATCTGAACTTCCATCGATTAGCTTCTCGTCAGTGCCGTCCGACCTTCGTCCCCGCCCCCGCGAACATACGTACCGCCCCGCCTGGTGGGTACCTGGTGCGCATGCACAGACGCTCTGGGGTAAGTTCGCACGTCGCACTCCGTCCCTTCCCACACAAATGCAACGGTGGTCGACGCCAGACGGCGACTTTGTCGACGTTCTGCGTCTCGACGCCGATCGCGACCGGCCTCGGCTCTTCCTGCTCCACGGCCTCGAGGGCAGTGTACGCTCGCACTATGTGGGCGGTCTGCTTCACGTGGCGCATGAGCGAAATTGGGGCGCCGACATGTTGGTGTTCCGCGGCTGTGGAGACGAGCCCAATCGCGCTCCAAGATTCTATCATTCCGGGGAGACCGGCGATGTGGCGTTTGCGATCGAGCGAGTGCTCGATGAATTCCCAAGCGCGCCCCTCGTTCTTTGTGGCGTTTCGCTCGGCGGAAATGTACTTCTCAAATGGTTAGGCGAGCGCGGCGATTCGCTTCCCGAAGCGATTTATGCCGCGGCTGCCATCTCCGTACCGTTCGACCTCGAGCGTGGTTCAAGGCACATCTCGCGAGGCTTTTCGCGCATTTACGAACGTCACTTTCTCAAGACGCTCAAGCGAAAAGCAACCGAAAAGCTCAGTCGCTTTCCGGGTCTGTTCGATCTCGAGTCCATGCTCCGCGCACGGACGTTATACGATTTCGACGAGATCGTGACCGGACCGATCCATGGCTTTCGCGATGCACACGATTACTACACGCGATCGAGCTCGCTGCGTTACCTCTCCGGCATTCGCCGGCCGACGCTTTTGCTTAGCGCGCGGGACGATCCGTTCCTGCCGTCCGAAGTGTTGGATGAAGTGTGCGCCGTCGCTCGGAATAATCGCTTTCTCACAACCGAGTTCTCCGCACGAGGCGGGCATGTCGGATTCGTTGCTGGCCCGCCATGGCGGCCGGAATACTACGCCGAACGGCGCGTCGGAGAATTCCTCGAGAGAGCACTAGCGACAAAGTCTGTGAGCCTCACATCTTAGCCATCGAATGGGTATGGCTTCCTTCGTGCACAACCGAGCATCGGCATCTCGCGATCGAGGTGTTCCGTACTCCCGTGCCTAACGGGCGCAAATGACCGCTGTGTACCTCGGAGCCTTCATCCTTGGGCTCCTCATTGCTGTCGCGATTATGCTCTTCGGCATCGAGCGACGGCCGACGTCTGCGCTCGCTTCCTCAGAGAGCGCCATGCGGACATGGTTGCCGCTGGTCGCCGCGTTCGCTGTCGGCTTCGGCGCAGGAGGCTACTCGCTGTCTCGCGTGCTCTCGGCTGGCGGCGCTTTCCTCGCGGCAGTCGCGATTGGTCTCACCGCGGATTTCCTGACTCGATGGCTAGTCGCGAAATCTTCGTCGATGCGGGTCGAGCACGATATCGATGACGAGCGCTACGTACTTCAAGGTCATGTAGCGAGAGTCGTGTCTTCGATAAACTCGGGCAGTGAAGGGCGTATTGCCTTCGATGTCGGTTCGGAACAACGCACTCTACGCGCGCGCAGTCTCGACGACGCCTCGGTCGATGAGGGAACCGAAGTGATCATCGAGAGGATCGAGGGTGATCTGGCCTACGTGGAGCCGTGGCTCCAGGTGGAACAGCGGCTTTAGAAGGAGGCGGCCACGATGTCGGACGCGGTCATCTTTGCCTTCATCTTCGTTGGCTTCTTTATCCTGCGCTTCATCGCGGCGACGGTCGTCTTTTTTTTCATTTTGCCCGAGGGTGACCGCTGCCCGAACTGCGACGCCGTCACACTCCGTGTGAAATCGCGCGCCTGGAACACGCTGACGCCGTGGTTTCGCACGAGCTGGTGCTATGAGTGTGGCTGGCACGGCCTCCTGCGTCGCGGGCCGCTCACTCCCAACGCGGCGGTAGGCGAGCCCACCAAGCATGGAAGCAAGAAAGCCTAACGCGTTCATCAGCTCGAGTTGACGAAGAGCTTCAGCCACTCTGGCCAATTGCCAGACAGCTCGAAAAAGTCATCGAAGTAGCTCAAGCCGCTCGCTTCGAGCTCCGAAACGATGTCGACGAGAGAGTCCTCCGCTGAAATCGGTCCGATCACAACGAGCGTTCCTTCGACGCGGAACTCGTCCGACGTCAGCCCAAGGCGTTCGTCGATCGCGGCGCGGCTCAGAGCTGAGCGTTCATACGCTGATCGGCGGATGAACAGCATCGGGGCGCCGCTAGGAATGGCAAGAGGCATGTTTTTCGGTTCTCGTGTGTGCAACTCAGTATAGCTTTTACCCATGCCGCCTTCGACCTCACGAGCGAACGAAGCTGAGTTCGATGTCATCGTCGTCGGTGCTGGCCACGCCGGCACCGAAGCAGCTGTTGCTGCTGCTCGGGTCGGAGCTCGCGTCGCGATCATTACGAGCGCGCTCGAGAGCATTGGCCAGATGTCGTGTAACCCGGCGATCGGCGGAGTGGCCAAGGGTACAGTGGTCCGCGAAGTAGATGCGCTGGGTGGCATCATGGCCAAGGCAACCGATCTTGCCATGCTGCAGTTCCGCATGCTGAATCGCAGCAAGGGGCCGGCGGTGTGGGCGCCCCGAGCACAGTGCGATCGCGGTCTCTATCGACGTGCGGTCAGACATCTTCTCGAGGAGCACCCCCGCCTAGCGACGATTCAGGGTACCGTCGCGCGTCTGCTCGTCGACGAGAGTGGAAAGTGCGTCCTTGGCGTTGAAACGTTGGAAGGACGGCGCTTCGGCGCGCGCTGCATTGTGATCACGACTGGGACATTTCTGCGCGGTCGCATTCACATCGGTACCGAGACCAAGTTCTCCGGCGGTCGAGCTGGCGAAACAGCGGCAACACATCTCGCCGAGCAACTCGAACGAGTTGGTCTCGAGGTTGCGCGTTTCAAGACGGGAACGCCGCCACGTGTCGATGGCCGATCGGTGGAGTTGTCGAGACTCGAGCGGCAGGAAAGTGAGATCGAGCAGTTCGACTACTCATGGTCTCATTTCTGGTCCACGCCACGTCGTGTTCAGAACAACACGCGGCACCCTGCGCAGCTCCCCTGCTGGATCACCTTCCTTGGCGAGGCCGGGAAGGACATCATCGCCGAAAACATCAAGAAGTCGGCGATGTATGGCGGGGCGATCGCGTCACGCGGTCCTCGGTACTGCCCGTCCGTCGAAGACAAGATCGTCAAGTTCCCAGCAGCCGATCGTCACCAGATTTTCCTCGAACCGGAAGGTCATGACACGTCCGAGCTCTACGTGAATGGCCTTTCGACGTCGCTGCCCGCTGATGTTCAGCTCGACCTCCTGCGAACAATTCCGGGACTCGAGCAGGCGCGAATGACGCGCGCCGGTTACGCGATCGAGTACGACTATTATCCACCGACGCAGCTCGACGCGACGCTACAGGTGCGCGCGCTGTCAGGCTTGTATTTCGCGGGACAGATCAACGGCACAACCGGATACGAGGAGGCGGCAGGGCAGGGAGCCATCGCCGGATTGAACGCTGGCCTCGCCACACTCGGCCGTCCCGGCGTCACTCTCGGACGCGAGAGCTCGTACATCGGTGTTCTCATCGACGATCTGGTCACTCGCGGCGTAGACGAGCCCTATCGCCTTTTTACGTCGCGCTCCGAGTTCCGCCTAACGGTTCGTCAGGATAATGCGCTCGGACGATTAGCCGAGATCGGAAAGCAGCTTGGGATTTATGATGAACGAGAGCGCAACGTCATCGATCGGCGCCTCGAGGCGGAGTCTCTCGCCCGCCGCCTGGCTGACATCACGAGCATGCCGCCGGCTCTTGCCGACGCTGTGTTGTCACGCGCGGGCAGCAGTTCGCTCGCGCACCCCGTGCGCATTACGGAGCTCGCTAAGCGCCAAGGCGTGAACTTATCGGATCTCTTCGCCGCGGCGGGTGTCGGCGCGGAGCTCGATCGGGAAGCGGTGACCACCGCGGAGCTCGAGATCAAATACTCCGGCTACTTCGAACGCGAGCGCGAGCAAGCCGATAAAATGCGTCGCATGGCACAACTCAAGCTCGATGCCGATTTGCCATACGCGGAAATGCTTTCTCTGGCCGTTGAAGCACGGCAGAAGCTTGCCGCCCTTCGTCCTGCGACTCTGGCGCAGGCGTCACGCGTTCCGGGTGTTAGCCCCAACGATCTTCAGAATCTTTTGATCGAGATCGAGAAGCGGCGCCGATCAGCTGCGTTGGCCTGAGCGCGCACTCGTCAGGCGACCGTGGAGATGAGGCGCGGCAAGGATCGTCTTAGCCGGCGCGGGTGTATCTCACACGGCCTATCCTGAACGGAGGAAACGATGCGGCGCTCTTTAGGGTTGTTGTTTTGTTGCTGCCTCCCAGTCGTGATGACAAGTACACTGCCGCGTCGGCTGCTCTCGCAAGCGGTTGGCAACAATCCGCCGCATCCACAAGTTGTTGCTTCGGCGACTGGTGAGGCGCAGCTCACTCCGGATCGTGCCGCCGTGTACATCGGTGTACAGACTCGCGCATCAAAGGCGAACGCCGCGGCGCGCGACAACGCTCAGCGGCAGGGCGCAATCATCGCCGCCATCGTCGCATTGGGAATACCGCGAGAGCAGATCTCGACAGAGAATTACAGCGTGTCGCCCGACACGCGGTTCGACCAGGCGACGCAGCGCGCGAGCGTGATCGGTTATGTGGTGAGCAACGTCGTTAGGGTCGAAGTGCGGCGAATCGACCAGATCGGGACTCTGCTCGATACGGCACTGGCGAAGGGCGCGAACCAGATCAACTCGCTGGACTTCTTTGCGTCTAGCGCGGATTCGGCGCGGCATGAGGCGTTGGCCCAGGGAGTATCACGCGCTCGGAGCGATGCAGAAGCGATGGCTCGAGCGGCGGGCGGTACGCTTGGATCGCTCATCGAGCTCGGCACGGCCGATACGGGGCCTCGGCCCGTCTATCGAGTGACGGCGATGATGGATGCAACAATGCGAGCGGCGCCGACGCCGATCGAACCCGGACAACAAAAGGTTCAGGTGACCGTCACGGCGACGTGGCAGTTTATCGCGAGATAATAGCGACAGTATAATCTGACCATAGCATAACTAGGGACGTTGTAATCTGGATTGGCATTTGGTTTCACGTGGCACAAGAGGATTTTCTGCCGATGAGATCCTGGGGATTTGTTTCACGTGAAACTTCTTCGCCCATGTGCGTCACGGCGCCTATATTGGGGGACCTCTGACGCGCAGAGCTCCGTGGCCAGAATTATTGCCGTAGCAAATCAGAAGGGTGGGGTTGGGAAGACCACCACAGCCGTCAACCTGGCCGCGAGCCTTGCGGCCGCCGAGCAACGCACCCTCCTCGTTGATGGCGATCCACAAGGAAATGCGACCAGCGGTCTCGGCATCGCTCGAGACTCGATTGCCGCTACCATATACGATGTTCTCATCGGCAGCGCGACGGTCCGCAACGCCATCCTGCGTGAGGTGCAGTTTCGTCACCTCGACTTGCTGCCGGCCACGCCGGAGCTCGCCGGCGCTGAAGTAGAGCTGGTCGATCACCCGAGTCGGGACCGCGCGATGCGGACCGCTCTCGCTGAGATCTCAGCAGACTACGATTACATCTTGATCGACTGCCCGCCGTCGCTGAGCCTGATCACCGTGAATATGCTCGCCGCTGCGGATGCACTACTCATCCCGGTGCAGTGCGAGTACTACGCTCTCGAGGGTCTGTCCCAACTCCTGAATACGGTTCATCTGGTCCAACGAAGCGTGAACGATTCACTAGCGATCGATGGCGTCCTCCTCACTATGTTCGACGCACGTCTGAATCTCTCCCGGCAGGTGGCCGCTGAAGCGCGCGAATACTTCGGCAGCAAGGTCTTTGAAACAGTGATTCCGAGGAATGTCCGCCTCGCCGAGGCCCCCAGCTTCGGCAAACCGATCATCTTGGATGACGTCGCATCCGTCGGCGCTCAGGCTTACATGGGCGTGGCGCGCGAGCTGATTGGACGAGCCTCGGTGCGACATCAGCCCTCGGCGACGGTCCCTCACGCTGATGTCCAAGTAGTAGGTGGACACTCGGAGCAGGCACTATGAGCACCGAAAAGCCACGACGGCTCGGCCGCGGTCTCGAGGCGCTCATTGGATCAACGCAGACGTCAAGTGTCCCTGCGTCGGAGCTCCAACGGATTGCGACCTCGCGAATCAGGCCCAACCCATATCAGCCCCGGCGCGAGTTCGACCCCGAGGCCCTCGCTCAACTCCAAGCATCGATTAAGGCGAACGGACTACTGCAGCCGATTACCGTGCGCCGGAAAGGAGACAGCTACGAGCTCGTCGCCGGCGAACGACGGCTACGGGCGGTCACAAACCTTCAATGGAAGGAGGTTCCAGCCGTTGTCCGCGACTTCGATGATCAGACGTTGCTCGTTCTCGCGCTGGTCGAAAATCTCCAACGCTCAGATCTTAACGCCATCGAGGAAGCACGAGGGTACCAACGCCTCCTTGGCGAGTTTTCGCTGACGCATCAGGAGGTGGCCGAGGCGGTCGGCAAGGACCGGAGTACCATCACGAATCTGCTCCGAATACTCACCCTACCGGATCCGATTCAGCAATTCGTCGAATCGGGAAAACTGTCGGGCGGACATGCCAGAGCGCTCGCTGGCACTGCAGACGAGGATGCGATTGCCATTGCCAACCAAATCATTGCTGACGGGCTCAGCGTGCGGCAGACGGAACAGCGTGTTCGCCTGAGAAGGAACGGTTCCGAACGCACTCGCAACGAGTCCGATCGGTCGCTTCCGGCAGCCAGCAAGGGAGGTCCCGCGCTCCGGCAGATCGAGGATCAGCTTCGCCACTATCTACAGACCGACGTGCAGATCCACCTCGGCGGTGATTCAAATGGTACCATTCGCATGTCATTCTATTCGCCAGACGATCTCGAGCGGCTAATGGAATTGATCCTCAGGGACACGCGCGAGGAGTTCCGTTAGGCGACCCACACGCATGGTATTTTGTAGCACACTAGCGACATCAGCCGCCTACTATACCGCCATAGCACGGCGTTGCGTGGCGGCCCGCTCCCTCGATAATCCACAGGTGCATAAGTGTCAGTGATGCAAGTGCTTAGAGCGCACGCGCTCAAGCTTTATCGAGAGTTATCCACGGGCTTCCACAAATTCCTCCTCGTCGCCCTCAGCGTTGCGGCCTGCAGCGCTTCCAAGCGGTCTGCACAGGCGGACACGGCGCAGGCTGGCGCTTCCACTTTCCGGGTTGCGCTCCTAACCCCCGGATCGATTTCGGATCAATCCTGGAACGGTGGCGCTTATCGGGGTTTGCTCCGCATTCGCGACTCGCTCGGCGCCAAGATCAGCCATATCGAGACGAAAACCCCTGCCGAGTTCGAGGAGAACTTCCGTCAGTATGGCAACCAGGGCTACGACCTCGTCTTCGGCCACGGATTCGAGTTCCAGGAGGCCGCGAAGGCCGTTGCCCCGTCCTATCCGAAAACGCAGTACGTCGTTACCTCGGGCAACACAGCGACCGGCAACGTTTCCGGGATGGTGTTCGGGTTCGCCGAACCATCCTACCTCGCCGGCATGATCGCTGGCGTCATGACCCATTCGAATCGGATCGGCGTCATTGGCGGGACTGAGCTACCTCCAGTTCGCGAGAGCTTCCATGCTTTCGAGGCAGGAGTGCATCGAGTGAACTCGAACGCGAAGGTTATCACCGGTTACATCGGTAATTGGGATGATGTCAGCGCTGGAAAGGAGCAGGCGTTGGCTCAGTTAGCGAGTGGTGT
>JANWKK010000092.1 GCA_025451425.1 Gemmatimonadaceae bacterium | reverse complement strand
GGATCGCCAGGCCTCAGTCGCGTAAACGGGCCGATCGGCGAAATGGTCGCAAACGGTCGCGGCGCTTGTTTGAAGTCCAGGACGTCGTTCCTCGGATCGGCAGCTTGCGAATCCCGCGTGGCGAGCGACCGCAGACCCCAGAGATCCTCGACGAAACGCATGATCGAGCCCTGAACGTAGGTCTGGTGTGTGACGTAGTGCGCTTTCGCGTACGGCGAGATCACGATCATCGGAACGCGCATGCCGGCGCCGTCGAAATCAAGGTACGGGGGACGTACGTGGTCGTACCAACCGCCCCAGTCGTCCCAAAGCACGAAGATCACGGTCGATTTCCAGTAAGGGCTGGTCCCGACGGCGTTGACGACCGCGGTAACCCAATTCGGGCCACCCGTCCCTCCAGTACGCCCTGCATGGTCCGAATTCGGAAACGACGGCGTTACCCACGTGACGTTGGCAAGTTTGCCGGCGGGGATATCTTTGAGGACTTGCGTCTCCGGGAAGATGACGTGCTGCCAGTCCGGCCCGTTGTAGATGTGCTGCACGTAGATGAAGGGCACCCACGCCGGTAAGCCGTGGTAGTCCCGCGGCGCCGCATAGTAATTCCAGCTCAGGCCGGCACGATCGAGTCGATCGGCGATGGTCCGCTCTTCGAAGCAGGCGTCTTCGCGGCCACCTTGGCGGCGACTGAAGGTTATTACGGCGACGGTTGGATTCACATCGGCGCACGTGCCTCGGGCGAAGTCAACCGAGTCTTGGGCCTGGGCCGCCACGAGGTATTGATGTGAGACGAAGCTAGCGTCGATGTTGTCGGCGAACGTGTGATCCGCAAACGCGTACTGTTCCGCCATGTCGTAGTACGGCTGGACTTGATTTTCGGGAACGTATGCATATGCGTGGTTCAGGCGAAAGCCGTCCATTGCGCCGGCGTCATAATCGTCGAGGAACCCCACGAGCGAGTGCGGGAGGTCGAACGGAACGGACAGATTGACCGGCTGAAGTCTGACCCGCTTGCCGTGATGCATCCCGAAGTTTTGGACGTCGGCGCCGGGCAGGAATTGGAAGAGATTGTCGGGCGTACGGTTTTCCTGATCGATGATGACCACGTGCTGAATCAAGGCGCCCAGCCGAGGGCCCATGAGCGATACTTGCGCCGCAACCGCAGCCGTTCCACCGGCGGCCAGTGCGAGCGCAGAACCGACGGTGACGAGCAATGCCGATCGTAACCAGTTGCTGCGGCGCGCATCGCGAAAGGTTTGCATGACGCTCCTCCAAATCCGAAAGGTTTGACTACAGACGTATCGGCGAGAAGACTTGAGGTCTGCAGCGCGGTCCGTTCCTTGCTCCTTCGGCGATCCCTGGTCGAGCGCCGGACGCCAAGCCCCCGTTGCGCGTGCCAAACCGCGTTTCAAAGCTGCCCGGGAAGAAGAGTTGGTCCGCCCTCCTTCAGGACTCCGGCGCGCCAGTCCGAAACGCTCCTTGGTCCTGAGCGAGAACGGCGGACAATTCCCGGCCGACCTGACCCCAGCCGTCGCAATGCGAACGCGCCGCTTCGCTTCGCAGGCATCTACGCACCCGAATATCGTCGGCGCGCGTAACCGGCTCGTTCACGTCCCGTTCATCTTCAGCGAAGTGTCCCCCGCGCAACCCCTAGCCGATTCCCACGCGCCACGCGCAGCGTGCCCGTAACGATCGTCGCCACCCGCGGCGACGGCTCCCAGCAACCACGGCGAAACCGACGATCTCGCCCTCCCGTTCGCTGCGTCGAAGCCGTAACAAACCCACGCGGGAGCACGAGCGGCCACGCCGAACCCTGTGCTCCCGCCATGGAGCTCGCCATTGTCGTAGCTTGCGTTTCGCTCACCGCGCTCGCGCTCACAGTCGCGGTGTTTTCCGAGAGCCTCCGGCGTCGTGCCCTCCGGTTCGAACGACGCCTGTTCGCCGAACGCGAGCGCGATATGCGACTCGCTGCACGATCTTTCATCGCCGCCTCGCGCGAATCGCCCCGCGCCGTCATCCAGGTGCTAGACGGAATCGTGCGTTCCACAGCCCCAGAACTCGACGCGTTTCTGTTCCTCGTCCGAGACGATGCCACGCTTGCGTGCACCTACGTCAGCGGGATGCGCGCGGAATATTTCCTCAACGCTCGAATCGAAATCGACGATATCCGGTCGCCCATCTCCGCCGCCGCAACGCGGGCCCACCGCATCGGTCGCCCTAGCGGCCTCCCGCCAGCGATTCCAGGCGATCGCGCCTTCCTGGCCGTGCCTCTGGTCGACGCCGGCAGGCCTCTCGCGGTTTTTTACGTAGGGACGCGGGCCGCTGATGTGCTCCCGAGCGAGGAAACGCTGGTCACTCTCGCCGATCTGGCACTGCCCGCATACCGTCTCTCGGAGGAGCACGCCATAGACCGCGAACGCGCGATGATCGACGCGCTTACAGGGCTCTTAACGCCGCGCGCATTTCGCGCTGGCCTGACGGATCGACTCGCGCGAGCTCAGGGGAATCCGCAGGCGAAGCTGGCGTTGCTATTCTTCGACACGGACAACTTCAAGGCGTGTAACGACACGCTCGGGCACGCCGCCGGCGACATCGTGTTGCGAACTCTTGCAAACATCTTAGCGACAAGTGTCGGGCAAGACGCCCTCGTGGGCCGGAACGGTGGCGACGAATTCTGCATCCTCATTGAAAGTTGCACGAAGGCGGCCGCGATCTATCACGCGGATGCGATCCGGAGACGCGTAGCGACGCACCCGTACTCGCGCCTTTTCGGGGACGGAACCTTAAAGCTACCGATAACCGCCAGCATTGGCGTCGCCACATATCCAAACGACGCTCGAGTGTCGAACGCCCTGCTCGAACTCGCCGACGCCGCGATGTATTTTAGCAAGCGTCGTGGCCGAAATCGTGTTGCCTTCTACGGAACGGACGGCGTTATCGCCGACCTTGGGGACGACGGCTTCCCCGATGACCGGACGGCTGCTGGACAAGCTTAGAGCGCTGATTGGACACCGTCATCCCCAACGGCTCGAAGTCGAATCCGAAATGAGGCGCCGCCAAGATGAGAATCGCTCGCCTCAATCTCTCCATTTGCACGTTCCAACAGCAAGCGCGCCAAAGCCAACCCGATGCCCGTTCCACTGTTGACGGCCCCGACCCCGCGGTACCCCAGCTCGAAGATGCGTTCTTGCTCATCGAGTGCGATTCCAGACCCGTCATCGTCGATCCGAATCTCACAGATATCGGGTCCGAGCATCGACGCTGATAGAGTCACTACACCAACCTGACCGTGTTCGATTGCGTTTGCAAGCACGTTGATCAACACTTGCACCAGGCGATCCTCGAACATTCCAAGTCGCACGTCGGGATACGCTCGAGCCTCGATGGTCGTGCCACGCAGCCGCGCTCGCGCCTCGACCGCTACTAACGCGCTCCCGATGGCGCTCGCTAGCCTGCAAGAACCCTCGACCTGTACCGTCGACGCGAGGTCCAGCAACGAGACATCGAAAAGCCCTTCGACCAGCCTCCCCAGACGTGCCGCTTCCATTTCTGCAACCTCGAGGAAATGGCGGCGGGCACGGTCGTCTAACTCGTCCCGTAGCACCGTCTCTAGGTATCCGCGAATAGACGTAAGAGGCGTTCGAAGTTCGTGTCCGATGACGGAAAAAAAAGCATAACGCTCGCGCTCGTGAGCCCCGCGAACGAGGGCGCGCTCCACCGCTCGTTCGAGAGGGTCATTGGCGGACTTCGCCCAGCGAGTCCATCCTGTCAGCGGCGGGAAGCCCGTTGCTGCTTCAAAGGCGGCGCTCAAGCGGGCCACAATCGCGTGGTACGCCTCGCTCGTACTCATCTTCTCGAGGTGCCTTTTCGGGGACACAAGAGCTACGAGAAAGTCTTCAGAGTAATTGTCGTGCGCAAGCAAATCGAGATCCCGTAGTGCCGACTCGCCCGTGCGCGCAAAAGCGAGGACGCATTGGCGCTCAAGGATCCTTGCCCGAACGCGACCGTGCAACCAGGCGATCCGACCGAACTCTGGGAGCCGCAACACCAAAAGCGGGACGTCTGCCGAAGGCATCGATTCGTCGACCCGGGCCTCGAAGCGACGCAACACAGATACCCGCCTCACCGGCGTTGTTTACTACTTCGGCTCGAACTTGTACCCAAAGCCATGAATCGTCCGAATTATGCCCGGCAAATTCGCTTGTTCTTCGACCTTCGCGCGAACCCGCCGGACATGCACGTCCACGGTGCGCTCGTCACCGTCGAAATCGTAGCCCCACACCCGGGCGAGTAGGGCATCGCGAGAAAAGGCGAAGCCTGGGGAGCTCGCCAACGCGAGGAGCAGCGCAAATTCTTTTGGTTTCAACGCCACGCTGCGGTCGTCCACGCGCGCTTCGCGCGCCGCCTCGTCGACTTCAAGCCGACCGAAACGAAGCACCGTCGGCGTCTGCTCTTGAGTCACGCCGTTCCGTCGCAGAACTGCCTTAAGACGAGCGACTAGCTCACGCGGCGAGAATGGCTTTGTGACATAGTCGTCCGCCCCAAGTTCCAGCCCGATAATCCGGTCAATTTCTTCGCTTCGAGCGGTGAGCACCAGGATTGGCGCGGTACGTCCCTCACGTCGAAGCGTGCGAACCACATCGAAGCCGTCGATCGCAGGTAGACCGATGTCGAGGACGATTGCGTCGACGCCATCACGCGCGATACGCAACGCTGCATTGCCATCCGACGCCTCGAGCACCGTTAATCCCTCCCGCACGAAGTGATGCGCGACCAGCTCACGGATCGCTGGATCGTCTTCGGCGACTAGCACGCGCAGCTTAGGCACGCCCGCGGTAGTGCCCGCGTGCCGCGTCCTGGCGTCACCCCGCTTGTACCGTAGGGCGGCAGAGCATAGGGACGCTCCGGAGGGGTCGTCCTGAGTGCGCGCGCAGAGCCCTCGCCCGCCATCGACCGGCCCAAGTCGCAGAACAACGAGGACACATTGCCGTTCAATGATGCGCATCACGCAACTCTCTCCACGAAACGACCTCAAGGAGACAAACTCGTGAGCAACATCGGCCCGCTCGTTCCAGCATTTCCCGCGCTACTCGAGCACCCAATCGCGCTTGCGCGCCCAGAAATAGTCCGGCGCATCCCAGAGATGCTCGCTTACGAATACGGCGCGCTCGCCGTGGCCCTCGAGCGTGACGACTTAGTCGTCGCGTTTGATTCGATTCCGAGTTCCGCGGCGATCGAGCGAATCCAGCGCGCAAGCGGCCTACACGTCCGCACGATTTTGGCATCACCCGAAGAGATTCGGAGGCACCTCGCGCGCGTCTTCGGAGCCGATGGCGCCGTCGCCGCCATTCGCACGAATGACTGCGACGCGCCCGCCGTTCGTGCCGCCGACGTCTTACATCGGCGCGCATTCTACGAGCGAGCCTCGGATATTCATATCGAACCCGGCGCCGATGGCACGCGCGCCCGCTTTAGGATCGACGGCTCGCTTCGCGAGGTCGCCCGTTTCGACGAGCCTCTCGGCGCGGCGATCGTATCGCGGATCAAGGTACTAGCCGGCATGGATATCGCCGAGCGGCGCGCGCCGCAGGATGGGCGCTACACCCTCGCAATCGCCGGCCACACTCTCGACGCTCGTGTCTCTTCGGTACCGGTACGCGATGGCGAAAAATTGGTTGTCAGACTCCTCGGCCGGAGCGCAGATGTTCCAACGCTTGAAGGTCTTGGAATGAACGAGCGAACGCACGTCAGCTTTCGCCGTGCCATCGAACTTTCGTGCGGTTTTGTTGTCGTATGTGGACCCACTGGCAGCGGGAAGACGACGAGCTTGTATGCCGCCCTGGCTCACCTTAACACAAGCAACCGCAACCTCTGCACCGTCGAGGACCCGGTGGAGCAAACGATCGGCGGCATATCACAGGTTCACGTTAACATCAAAGCGGGCGTAACGTTCGCGAACACTCTACGGGCCCTTTTGCGGCAAGATCCGGACGTCATCATGGTCGGCGAATGCCGCGATCCGGAGACCGCCAACACCGCACTTGCCGCCGCTCTTTCGGGTCAGTTGGTCTTTACGACGGTACACAGTAGTGATGCACCGCGCACGGTCGAGCGCTTCGTCGAGCTCGGCGTCTCCAGAGCTTCACTTGCGGCCGGTCTGTCGGCAATTCTGGCGCAGCGACTGGTTCGACGACTGTGCTCCAACTGCCGCCACCCCAACGTTCTGGCCGAAGACCTCGCCGCGCGGTACAACCTCGAACGCGATAGATTCTACTTCGAGCCACGGGGTTGCGACCTCTGCAGCGGGCTCGGTTACCACGATCGAATCGGAATATTCGAATTACTCATCGTGGACGATTCGTTGCGCGACGCGATTGCTCGAGGCGTGTCGAGCGTAGAGGTGGCTCGCCTGGCACGTAAGTGTGGCTATCGGACGATGGCTGAAGACTGCCTCGACAAGTGCAGAACCGGGTTGACGAGCGTGGAGGAATTTTGCCGAGTCGCTGTTGCGGTGTCTCTGCAGTGAGCGTGCCATCGGTGAGCCGCATCAGACTCTTCGATCTGCTCCGTCTCGCCCGTGAACGTGACGCGTCGGACTTGCATCTCGTTCCCGGGGAGCGCCCAACACTCCGCGTAGACGGCGCTCTCGTTCGCCTCGACGCTAGACCTCTGGCGCCCGAAGAAATTGCCGATCTCGGAGCCATCCTGTTAGACTCGCGGGGGCTCGCTACGCTCTGTGAGCGGGGCGACGCGGACGGAGCCCTAAGGGATCGTGAACTCGGCATGTTTCGGGTTCACGCATATCGGTGTTTCGGCCAACCGCGCTTTGCCATCCGCCTGATGGCTCGCACGATCCCCTCGCTTGAACGCTTGTTTTTTCCCCCTATCGTGGGTCAACTCGCGACCAAGCACGCGGGACTCGTTCTGTTTGTTGGACCGACCGGAAGTGGGAAGACAACGGCTCTGGCAGCCCTGATCGATCGGATCAACCGTACGAGCGAACGCCATATCGTTACGGTGGAGGATCCTGTCGAGTACGTTCACGTCCCTCTCCGTGGTTTCGTGTCGCACCGCGAGATGGGGAGCGATGTCCCGGACTTTGCGAGTGCCATTCGCAGCTGTCTACGCGCGGATCCGGACGTGATCTTAATCGGTGAGTTGCGTGATCCGACTACCATACAATCCGCCTTAACCGCCGCAGAGACCGGACACCTCGTGTTTTCGACGCTGCATACGGGCGACGCTGCACAAACGATCGATCGCATCATTGATGCCTTTAGCGGAGGACAGCAGCTCCACGTACGGGCGCAATTGGCTCAGACACTAATCGGCGTCGTTTCCATTCGTCTTGTCGAGCGTGCTTCGGGTGGCGGCCGCCGCGCCGCGGTCGAGGTCCTAGTGGCGACAGAGGCGGTTCGTGCTTTGATCCGGGACGGTAAAACGCACCAGCTACGCAACGCCATCGTTACGGGTCGCGCAGCCGGCATGCAGACTCTTGAGACCCATCTGTCCGAACTCGTCGTCCGGCGTGACGTCACCCTCGAGGCCGCGCGTGCGACTACAGACCGAGCCGGTGAGGTCCGCGCGCTCGCGGGCGCCACCTCATGACAGCTACATATCGCTACCGGGCCTCGACCCCTGAGGGTCACCGCGTTACAGGTTTGATGTCAGCCGAGTCATCAGACGACGTCGTTGCCCGCTTGCGAGCGCGGGCGCTTTTCGTTACCTCGATCGCGAGAAACGAGTCCATCATAGGCCAAATCGAAGCCGCTCGTGCAGTCTGGCCAGTCTCACGCCCCCCACTTGTGACCTTGTTCCGTTCCTTTGCTACGCTGATTCATGCTGGTGTTCCACTCACGCGATCGCTCGAGATTGCGAGGGCCCAGTGCTCCCACCGGCGTCTGCGTGAGGCCCTGAGTTCTGCGCTCGCCGACATTCAAGCGGGTGCGCCCCTGAGCGAAGCACTTCGCCGGCACGGGGGGTTTTTCAAGCCGGTCTATGTCGCCATGATCGAGGCCGGCGAAATCGGTGGCCTACTCGACGAAGTTCTCGAACGCATTTCTACTCTGCTCGAACGCGAACGCGCGGTTCGCAAGAAGGTCACTACCGCGTTGACCTACCCGGCTTGCGTATTGCTCGCCGCCTCAGCGCTGGTTGTTCTTCTCGTTGCAACGATCGTTCCGACTTTTGCTCGCATGTTCACGCAATTACAAGTTCCGTTGCCGATCCAGACTCGCGTACTGGTCGCCGTAGGAGAGTCATTGCGTCGCCCATCCGTCTGGCTGCTTGCTGGCGTGGTCGTCATCGGTCTCGCCGCGCTAGCCGTTTCGGCGCGCCACAACCTCGCGATGTCACGCACATTCGATCGCATCGTGCTGCGCGTTCCGGTCCTCGGAACACTCACACGGAAGACAATTACCGCGCGGCTGTGCCGTATGCTTGGCTCGTTACTGCGATCGGGAGTCAACCTGCTGAACGCGGTAGAAATCATGGGGGCAGTGAGCGGGCACGATTCGTTCCGCGAAGCCTTGCGAGACCTTTACGCGGCTTTGCGCGAGGGTGAGCCGTTTGCGGAGTCGCTGGCCAGGTCCAGACTGTTCGATCCGATGACTTTACAGCTGTCACGGGTGGGAGAAGAGACTGGCACGCTCGACCAGATGTTGTTCAAGATTGCTGACTACTACGATGTCGACGTAGAGGCTGCGACGAGCACCCTCGCCGCACTCCTCGAGCCAATTCTCATGCTTGGGGTAGGTGCCCTAGTCGGGACGATCGTCTTTTCCATCTTCGTTCCCCTCTACTCCGTTATTTCGCAGGTGCGGTAATGGTTGCGCGCACCCAAGGTGACCGTGCGGCTGCGATCGGTTCCTACCACTACTTATGTCGTCGGGGTGCGCGCAAGTTCTGGCGCACCGGCCTGGATCGCTCAGACCTGGAGCAAGTGGCTGCGATAGGTCTGATTAAAGCCTTCGACCGTTACGACTCAGAAAGTCGAACGCCGTTCGAGGCTTACGCTTGGCTGCTCATCGTCGGCGAGTTGATGCATCACGTTCGTGACCACGAACACTCCGTGCGGATGCCACGTCGACTGCACGCTCTAGAAAAGGACTG
>JANWKK010000091.1 GCA_025451425.1 Gemmatimonadaceae bacterium | reverse complement strand
GACGGCGGATCACGCCTTGCCGGGCATTATTGCCGAGGCAACAGCCCGGACAACTTGGAAGACAGGCGTCGAGATGGAGGCTTTGACTGCGGTAACAGTCTGCCTTCTCACCGTTTACGACATGGCGAAGGCTGTCGACCGCGGTATGGAACTCGGCGATGTATCGCTGGTACAAAAGTCAGGTGGCAAGCTGGGCAATTGGTCAAGGGGTTGATGGCATCGCGGTTGCCACGTATCCTGGAGTCGTAGCGGGCAGTAGTGTTGTACTCAACCTGTTGCCAGTAGACAACTTATGCGCAATCTCCGTGGTACGTACGTGCACCGTGGCGATGCCGCCCGGCGCCGTAGACGCCTCCAGCGACTCCTGTACGCAGCGGTTGCCGTTGCCGTCGTGGCGGTCATTCTTGCGACCCGTCATCCCGGTACAGCAAACGCTGAAGTCGCGCTCCACTCCTCCAGCTTTTCACTTGGTCTGGGCGGTGGGACGCGGGAGCTTCGTGAGGCACTCGACTCGACCAAGGGTGAAATGGATCTCCTCCGGGCGCAGTACGATCGCGCTGACAGGATCATTCATTACTCCAGCCGGTTTGCGATTCCCGCGAACATGGCGATGCACATCCTTGATGAGTCGATGGCTGAAGGCATCGACCCCGAGCTTGCCTTCCGTCTCGTGAGACTCGAGAGCGGCTTCAATCCTCACGCGACGAGCTCCGTTGGCGCCGTTGGCCTCACCCAGATGATGCTGCCCACGGCTCGCTACTACGACAACGCCATCACAAAGGAGAAGCTGTACGATCCCACGACCAACCTGCGTATCGGCTTCCGGTATCTCCGCGGGTTGATCGGTCAGTACCATGGCGATGCGAAGCTCGCGCTCCTCGTTTATAACCGAGGCGAAGTGGCAGTGAACAATGCGCTCCGCGCGGGCTTGGATCCGTCGAACGGTTACGACCGGATTGTCACGAGGGGCTACAAAGGAAAGGGCGTCGTCGAGTAGTCCGACGAGCGCCAGTCCCAGAAGAAGAGGGCGAGATCGAATTTCGATCTCGCCCTCTTCTTTTGAATAATCCGGGAATCCCCAAACACGCCCGACCACGCGAGACAGCCATTACCCACTCGATATGCGAGTCGAGGGAGTTCGGATTGCCCGGATGAACCTGATCGATCCAGGTGGCGCTAGAGCGCCGATCGCCTCACGAGAATTCTCTTGTGAACTGGACAGGGGTCAGCCTCGGCGCGCAGAAACTGAACGAGGTCGTTCAATAAAGTCTCGTCGAATGTCTTTGAGCAGTGATCTCCCGCCGCGACGCGGCGCGATCCGGTTCATCCGGGTGATCCACTTCTCTTTGGCTCGCGCCACGCGATGCAGGGTCGAGTGGGAGAGGCGCCGAAACTGCCGAATCATCCTCCGTCGCTAGCGTCGCGGCGTTCCTGCTTGGGCAACTCCAGATTTCGACGAAGAACGGCCGGATCCGCGTGCACTCCGATGACCACGTGAAGAGCCGCGCGACCGCCCTGACACGACCAGTGATTGACCAGGGAAGATGATCGAGCGCTTGAGGCCATTCAGCGCCATAATCGATTTCACGGTCGTGTGATAGTGCTTCGCGATGAGTCCCAGGCTCTCCCCGCGCCGCACGACGTGCGTACGAGTTCCGCTCGAGTATCGCTCGATTGACGGGTCGGGCGCATCGGTTGCCGCGGCAGCAACGGCGGCCGTTGGAATCAGAAGCACCTGGCCCGCCGCGAGTCGGCTGGTCTTCTTCGATCGCTCGGCCTTTGGATTGAACAGCAGGATGTACTTGGTGCGCAGATGGTACCGCTCGGCCACGGTCTCGGGGTAGTCGCCCTTCTTGGTCTCGACGCGTCGTGCGCCGATGCGGTCGGACTCCGGCAGAGGTCGGAAGAGACTATCGAACGAGCTGGCCGTGCCGACAGGAATTCGAACGCGCAGTGAATCGCGCGGCGGCGTCATGCCGCGTAGAACCTGAGGGTTGAGCCGGACTATCTGCTCGACCGTCGCGCCCGTCGCTTTCGCGATCGCGGCAAGAGGAGTCGACGGTCCCACTCGCACCGAGTCGTAGACAAATGGCGAAAGCGTTCGGATCTCCATTCCGTACCGGTGCGGCTCTTTCGCGATCAGCGCCGTGGCGATCAGCTGGGGTACGTACTCCCGCGTCTCGCGTGGGAGAAAGTCCTTGTCGGCGAGAGCGAAGAAGCGGTCGTCACCCGTCGTCCCCTCGAGTTCGTCGGCGTATCTCGTTAGGCCCCGCGCGATGCGCCCGGGTCCGCCGTTGTACGCCGCCGCCGCCAGGTAGAGCGAGCCGAGTTGTTCCTTCAGTCCCTTGATGAAGCCGACGGCTGCTGTTGTGGAACGCACAGGATCGCGCCGCTCGTCCACCCACCAGTCGACGCGCATTCCCATGTCGCGCGCGGTCGAGGCCATGAACTGCCACATTCCCACCGCTGCTGCGCGCGAGTACGCGTTCGGGTCAAATCCGCTCTCGATGAGAGCGAGATAGTACATGTCCTCGGGAAGGCCGCCCGCGCGCATCTTCGCGCGAATCATCGGCTCGTATCGGCTGCCCTCTTCCAGCTGCGCGACGATGTGATCCCGCGCGGAGCCGCTGAAAACGCGCACATAGTGCTCGACGCGCGAGGTCGTCTCATACGAATGCACATCGATGTCCCACGACGGTCCCTCGCGAGCCGATGAGTCAGCACTCGCGGCAGTCTTGGCTGTCGTGGTGCCGCTGTCGCCAAATACTTCGGCCGCGCGCTGACTTACCTCCGACGCACTCACCTTGGCGCTATCAGCTGTCGTTGGCGCGGCCGTTCTGACCGGGTCGGATCGAAATGTGGTGTCGCCGGCTGCGGTGACTTGCGCCGTGGTAGCGCCACTAGCCGAAGTGGCGATTGGAGTAGGCGCGGGAGCCACTACGGGCGCCGCTGCGTGGGCGCAGGCGGCCAACAAAGCCGCTATCGACATCGATACCGTTTTCTTCACTAATCTCCTCCACGCCGCCGACGGCAATAAGCAACCAGCTCCGCGCACGAAAATGCCGCCCCGCACTGAACTGGGCGGCCAACCACAACCGCGCTGGTCAAGACTCTATCATCGAAACTTGCTTCGGTCTACCTAACCGCACGAGATCGCGACAACGCGTATAGGATCAGACAGCGCTGGAGTCCCAAAGGATCACCGGGTAGCGAGGTAATTCCCCAGCAATCGATTGGTCGCGTTCAGAACGGCAAGCGCGGCGCCTCTTGGCATGTCCTCATCAGCAAGGTAGCAACCGACGAGGCGCGTCCCAGCGGAATCTCGGACGGCAATCGAGACGATCACAAGATTCGAATCGAAGGCGCGGATATGCTTCACGCCGATGAGCTCGAACGAAAGCGAGCCTTCGGCGAATTCCTCGAGCGCGCGGAGCGCCGCCTCTGCTGCCATTCGTAGATCGCCAAGGGGACTCGATTGTCCCGCGGAGCGCCCGAACCAACGCTGGCCTTCGTACTCGAGCTCCACATTGATCGAGACGTGACCTGACGGCGAGCGCGTGAAGGAGAACTCGCTGAAGCGCAGTCGCTCTCGTCTGAAAGAGCTCTGTGGGCCTGGCTCGGGTAGGCCGCCCGGGTCGGTCCTAGGAAGCGACATGAATGCGCGAGGTGAGAGGCGATTTAGGGAGTGCGTTCTCCACGTATGACACGAGCGAACATGCGAGTTGGCAACGACGTTTTTCTGCTTGTAACCGTCGTCACGGAGGCTCTATCTTCAGCGCATGTCTCTCCTCGCAGTGATCGCAATTTCGAGCCAGATGTCGAGTGCGCTGATTTCGCCGCGTGTCGCTCCGACGATCGACGATTCGCTGCGGACACACATCGAGAATCGCGTCGGTCGAGTGAACGGTGCGACCGTCGGCGTCGCGTTTCGCGACCTCTCGAACGGAGACACGTTGTACATAGGCGCCGATGAGCGATTTCACGCGGCGAGCACGATGAAAGTGCCCGTGATGATCGAGCTGTTCAGGCAGATCGATCGGCGGCGGCTGAGTTTCGATCAGAGAGTCGAGTTGAAGAATGAGTTCGCGTCCATTGTCGATGGCTCGCCGTACACCCTCAACGCCGGCGACGACTCGGACAGCCTGGTCTATACGTGGGTCGGCTCGAAGGTGACCGTCCACGATCTGCTCGAGCACATGATCACCCGCTCGAGCAACCTCGCCACGAACACGCTCATCGGACTCGTCGGCGCTCAGGCAGCGAACGCGACAGCGCACGCCCTCGGGGCGCGGGACATCCAGGTCCTTCGCGGGGTGGAGGATGGAAAAGCCTTCGAAGCCGGGATGAACAACATGACGACGGCGCGAGACCTCGCGACGTTGATGACGGCGATCGAGACCGGCGTCGCTGCATCACGCACGAGCACCGATTCGATGCGGGCGGTGCTCTTACGTCAGCAGTTCAACGACGAGATCCCCGCCGGACTGCCTCCCGGAACGCGCGTCGCTCACAAAACGGGTCAGATCACCGGGCATTTGCACGACGCGGCGATCGTGTACCCGCAGCACCGAGGACCCTATGTACTGGTCGTCCTCACGCGCGGGATCGACGACGAGAAAGTTGCGCGTTCGCTCATCGCCGACATTTCGCGGCTCGTTTACGAGCACGCGACGCGCGGTGCCGGTGCCTCCGCGGGAGCGGGCCGATGAAGGTCGCTGTCGGTGCCGATCATGCCGGCTTCCCGCTGAAGGAGAAGATGATCGAGGCCATTCGGGAAGCTGGACACCAGATCATCGACTGCGGCGCCGAACGAATCATTCCTGGCGATGATTATCCGGATTACGCCGAGCGCGTCGCGATGGCGATTCGGGATGGCCAGGCCGATCGCGGTGTGCTCATCTGCGGAAGTGGCGTCGGCGCCTCGGTGGCGGCGAACAAGTTCGTCGGTATTCGCGCTGCGCTCTGTCACGACACGTTCTCGGCCCATCAAGGCGTCGAGGACGACTCGATGAATATCCTGTGTCTTGGCGCGCGCGTGGTGGGCCCATCACTCGCCGAGGAGCTGGTGATCGCGTTTCTTCGCGCGCGCTTCTCGAACGCCGAGCGGCACGCGCGGCGCCTCGCGAAAGTACTCAGTTTCGAGGGGCAGTCCGCGAGAAGCTGACGAAGCTTAGTGGAGTGTAAACGAGATGTTGATAGCAGGAGCGGGCAACATCGGTGTGCCCGATAGCAGGAGCGGGGTCGCTCCGGGGCACTATGAGCAATACTGCTTCAGATAAGAATGCGAGCGTAGCGAGCAGTATTGCCGATAGCTGCCCCTCCGGACCCCGCTCCTGCTATCGCCATCCACGAGCTCGGATCTGCTGTCCCGGCAACAGAGATTTCGACGCGAGCGTGGACGTCAGCAACTGTGGGTGACACATGGTGACTCGGGACGCCGCCGCACGAAGCTTTGCGATCCGTTCAGCGGGGTCGGGTGATCGCGGGCGGGGGTTCCGCAGGGGCAGCTATCGGCAATGCTGCCATTCGGCCGACGAGGGCTAGTGCCATACGGAGCCAATGGCAGCATTGTCCATAGTGCCCCGAAGGCACCCCCGCCCGCGATCACACCACACAGAACCTATTCGGGAGCATCTGCGCTAAGAGCAACAATGGCGACCCGCCCGCCTCTGCTATCAAGATCTCGGTTACAGTCCACTAGCGCCCGAGCCCGATCGTTAGGCCGACGACGATCATTCGGCCAGCGCCCGGCTCGTAGAATCGGGCCGTTGCGGGCGTGCCGGCGGCGTTGATCGCCACTGAGCCGACGTACTTCTTGTCGAACAGGTTCTGTACGCTCAGCGTCGGCGATACCCATTCCATGCGGCCCACGCCGTCGGCGCCGAAGCGGAGGTTGTACACGGCAAAGCCGGCGGCGCGAGCGCTGTTCGCGTCGTCCACGTAGACCGCGCTCTTGGCGAGCCCTTCGACCGTCGCGAACGCGGAAGAATGGCGCCAGGTGGCGCTTCCCTCCAATTGCTGCTCGGGAATGCCGGGACTAACATGCCCGGCCATCTGCGTCCCCGCCGACAGAAAGTCGAGGAAGCGAAAGTGCGAGTACGTGTACGCCGCGGTCAGCGAGACTGGTCCTACATCCGTGCCTCCCGAGACCTCGGCACCGTTGCGTCGCGTGCGTCCCGCGTTTCGATAGTAGGTTCGGCCATTGCCGTTAGGCACCTGGAACGGAATGAGCTCGTCGCGGACTTCGGTATCGAACAGAGCGAGGTCATACTGCAGGCGATCGGCGAGCAGGCCTTTCAAGCCGGTTTCGTACGACGTCGAATATTGCGGCTTGAGGTCGTAATTGAGGCCGGCGTTGCCGTTAGGCTGGTTGCCGAGCTCCGTTGTCGTAGGCGTCTCGAAGGCGGAGCCGACGTTGGCGTAGAGCGCTGAAAACATCGATAGCCGCACGACGGCGCCCAGCATCGGACTCACAGCATGAAGCACGCGACTGCCCGAGTCGTCGCGGCCGTCGCCGAAATAGTGATCCTGGAGCTGGAAGCGAACGTAGTCCGAGCGTACGCCACCGCTGACGTTCACGCGATCACCGAGCTGGACCTCGTCGCGCACGTAGGGTCCGACGCTCGAGACGATCTCGCGCTGGTCGAGCGAGAGCCCGCCCTCCTCGGCCGGCAGCGCCGGGCAAGTCGGACTGATCGTGGTCACCGCGTTGCAGTTTGCCCAGTTCTTTCTGAGGTCGTTCTGCATCGCGCCGTCGACGCCGACGCTCAGACGATGCCTACCGGCGAGATCGAAGGGAAGGGTTGCGCGCGCGCCGCCGCCATACTGGACGCGGCCGACGTCGACGACGGCGAACGTCTGCGGATTGTAGAGACCGCGCGTCCCGCCGTAGATCTGCGCGAAGAGCTCACCGCCGCGCGCATCGTTGAGCGGATGGGTTGCCGAGAACCCGAGCTGAAGCTGCTTCACGGTCTTCCGTGAGAGTTTCCTCACTTGCGACGAATCGGGAAGCTGCGGATTCGCGTCGAACTGAGCGAG
>JANWKK010000090.1 GCA_025451425.1 Gemmatimonadaceae bacterium | reverse complement strand
CCGCGAGTTCCTCGACGCCCGGGATCGCCGCGTGATATTCCGGACGCGCCGCCAGACCGTTCGCGTCGGACAGCGCGAGAAAGCTCGCGACAATGAGTGCGCTCGAGCTGCTCAACCCCGCCGCGGATGGAAGATCGCTCGCAAAGGCGAGATCCACGCCGCGAGGACGTCCGGGAAAGTTGCGAGCGACGCGCCGGGCTACAGTGAGCGGGTAGTTGGACCAGTGGTCGCGCGAGGGAACGAGATCGACGTCGAGCTCACGTTGGACCGTTTCGCCGGACCATGCATCGCGAAAGCACACGCGTCGATCAGAGCGTGGCGCGGCCGCGGCCGCGAAGCCACGCTCTACCGCACAGACGAGGCTCGGGCCGCCGGCATAATCAGTGTGCTTCCCCAAAAACTCGATGCGACCTGGGATCCACCACATGCGCGCGTCTGGCGATCCCGCCCCCGCCCCGAGGGCATCCAGCGCGCGATCGAAGAGTGCTGCTTTGACCTCTAGCGCCCCGTCGGTCAGGCCGATCGCACCGAGTCGTGAGGCAATTGCCTCGGCAGTCGAGGTCACCGCTTTGCGAGAATCTTGCGTTGATTCGCGAGAATCTGATCGAGCTTCCTTTGATTGTTGGCGATGCGATCGAGCTTCTTCTGATTCGCCTCGATGCGTTTTTGATTGGCGAGGATCTTTCGTTGGTTGGCGAGAATCTGCCTCTGGTTCGCGATGGTTGCGTCCTGGGTCATGTCGTGTCCCCTCCAGTTGAGATCAGCCTAGGTGCGCCGAGTGGCCTACAGACGAACCGGAACGCCCCGAAGCCTTGCTGCCACCGTCGGAATATCGCCACGATGCGAGAGATCGAGCACCGCTGCTCGGACCGGGACCGCGCGAATTCGCATACCGAGATGGTCGATTGCCCACTGTACCGCGTTAGGCAGCTCCAGCTCATCCCGGGCGGAGGGCGCAACCCGCCGGCACGCTTCCAGAATGGCTGGCGGCAGGAGCCAGACGTTCATACTCACCGCGGCTTTGGGACCGAACGTGCGCGCCGTCTCGGCGTCCGGTTTCTCCACGATGCGGTGCAAGTAGCCATCCTCGCCGATGTCGAGCAGTGCATAACGCGCGATCCGCTCGGCCGGGATGTTGCCGTCACGGACCAACGACTCGCGCTCGAAAGCTGGCAGCGCCGGCTCTCGTTGCCCCCGAAGCAGCCGCAGCACGTCGGGCGGATAATAATTGTCGGCATTGAGCACGACAAACGCGTCGTCGGCGATGAACTCGGCTGCTGCCAGCACCGCGTCAGCAGTGCCTAACGGCTTTGCCTGGATTGCGAAGCGCACTCGGATGCGGCTCGGCGGGTTCTGCTCATAGTACTCGCGGACGGCGCCGTGCTCCGGTCCCACGACGAGACATGCTTCGCTGAACCCGGCCTCAGCGAGCGCGCTCAGCACATAGTCCAGAAACGGCCGATCGATCGCGATCATGGCCTTGACGCCTGTGTCGGCAACCGCCGCCTGCTCACGACTCAACTCCGCTTGGTTGTCAGTGGCACGCATGCGCGTACCAAGGCCGCGCGCGAGGACGACCGCTTTGGTCGGTGCGGACGTCACATTCGTCGGTGCAGCCTCGTATGAGCCATCGCCGGACCAGAGCCGCGCCAGCAGCCTAACGAGGCCGATGCCGCTCGCGACAAAAAGAACCAGCCACACCGTCCCTGGCCCCCACCGTCGGTACAGTAAGCTCCCGGACCCAAAGAGGGCCGCGTAGACAAACGTGCAACCGAGTACCCAGCCAAGAAGGGAGTGCGCGAGCGAATCGGGCGACGGTGGAAGTCCGCTGCGCTCGCAAACGTCTCTCCAGCCGGGGCCAGGCGGACGCACGAGCGCGTAAAAGCGCGCGAGCGTCGCCGGGTCAGTTGGCTCCGTGAGATACATAGCGGCAAGCCAACACACCGTCGTAACAGCAATCGTCACGAGGAGCACGGTGGTGGCGCTTATATCGACCCCGAGTTTCTGGGCGATGAAAAAGCCAATCGAGACGACGAACGAGCTCGCCATCGCGGCGATCTCACTCCACGCATTGATCCGCCACCAGAACCAGCGCAGAAGATAGATGAGGCCCGTCCCCGCACCGATGGACATCAATAAGTTGAAGCTCTGCTGCGCCGTCGTCAGTACAAATGTGACACCCGCAGCCACCAACATGAGTAAACCAGTAACAATACGACCGACGAAAACGTAATGTCGGTCCTCTGCGCTCGGCCGAACGAAGCGCCGGTAGAAATCGTGGACGATGTACGACGTCCCCCAATTCAAATGGGTGGACAACGTCGATTCGTACGCCGAGCGCATCCCCGCAATCATCAACCCGAGAAATCCTGTCGGCAAGAACTTGAGCATCGCCGAGTAGGCAATGTCGTGACCGATGAGCTGCCGATCGACGTACGGGAACGTGGACGCGATGTCAGAGAGGTTCGGGAAAACGATCATCGACGAGAGTGCGACAACGATCCACGGCCATGGACGCAGCGCGTAGTGCATCACGTTGAAGAAAAGCGTGCCCGTCAACGCGTCCCGCTCGCTCTTGGACGCGAGCATGCGCTGGGCGATGTAGCTGCCGCCACCGGGCTCGGCGCCGGGATACCAGACGGACCACCATTGCACCGTGAGTGGGATAACGAGCAGCGATGCAGTGAGCTTCCAGTCGCCGAAGTCAGGAAACACGCCTAGCGTTTTTGCCGGAAGCTTGTGAAGGAGTCCCGTTAGGCCGCCGACCGCCGGCTGCTTCACCGCGAAGTACGCCGCGGCAAAGGATGCGGTCATCGCGATCACGAACTGAATCGTATCGGTGACCATCACGCCCCAGAGGCCCGACGTGGCCGCAAAGGCAATGTTGAGCACCGTACACACGGCGAGCGTCTGTACCATTGGCCAACCGAGCACGACGTTCGCGATCTTGACGGCGGCAAGATTCACCGTCGCCATGATCATGCAGTTGAAGAAGAGACCGAGGTACAGCGCGCGAAATCCGCGAACGAACGTCGCTGGTCGTCCGGAGTAACGAATCTCGTAAAACTCGAGATCGGTGAGGACGCGCGATCGTCGCCAGAGGCGCGCATAGAAGAACACCGTGGCCATGCCGGTCAGAAGAAACGCCCACCACGCCCAGTTGTTCGCGACGCCGCCGGTTCGAACGAGGTTCGTCACGAGATTCGGCGTGTCCGTACTGAACGTCGTCGCCACCATTGACGCGCCGACGAGCCACCATGGCGCGGCGCGTCCCGAGGTGAAGAATTCCGTGGTGCTGCGTCCGGCGCGCCGTGCGAGCAGAATCGTCGGCGTAAAGGAGATGACAATCGAAATGATGACGATGGTCCAATCCAGGCTGGTCGGCCTCATGCGGCCGGCTCTGCTTGCAGCGTCAGCACCTCGAACGGAGCAAGCAGCACCGCGTGTGCAGAGCCGGCGCGAAGACGCACGGGCGCTCGGCCGCTATCGCGGAACCACGGGCTGTGCGCGGTAAACTGGCGTGGCCCTTCAGGCGGCAGCTCGAAGACCTGCTCGACATCGAGGTCGAAGCGCTGCTGCACGCCGTTCGGATTACGCAAAGTGATAATTCCGCGCCGGGGCGACCACGACGCCCATCCGTACACCTGAAGCTGCTTCGGGTCACCACCCAACCAGTGCGTGTCGACCAAAGTCGCCGCATTCGTCCGTGACCATTTCGCGGCTTCGGCCAGAAAGGCCCACTGATTGTTCGCCAGCGTGGGCGTGATGTACATCTCCTGGAGTTGGGTCCCCGCGCCGAAGTACGAGTGAACCTCGTCGGCGAAGTCGCGATACGGATCGGCCGCGAGCTTTTTCGCATATCGGGCATAGACCAACCCATGCAGCATGAGGGAGTTGAGCGGGTAGAGCGCGCCTCGCCTAACGACATTCTCGTATGTGTCGCCGTCGCGATAGGTGATCCACTGCTGGCGATCGGTCCCGATGCCGGCAAAGTCGTGATCCTCTCCGCCGCGCCAGATCGAATCGGCGTACCGCAGCCAGAAGGGCGAGGGGTACGTGCCGGTCGTGAGATTCACGTACAGATCCGGCTTCTCTGCACGCAGCGACTCGATGAGATGGATCGCGGCGTCGAAGTCGCTGTCGAACGCGCTGCCCGGAAATGCCCTCGAGGCGTTTCCCGTTCCGTCGAATTTGAATTGGTTGACGCCGAACTCGCGTATCATGCGAAAGCAGGTCTCGCGAAAGCGTTCGTAATACTTGGGACCCGAGAGCGCGAACCCGCCTTCGTTCGTCTCGAAGCCCTGCTGTTGCGCGAACTCGAGACGCTTCTTTTTTGGATCTCCGTAGCCGCCCCACGGTGACATCCAGATGCCGGGCGCCGCGCCATACTCGGCGGCCGCCGTGCGCACCCGCTTGAATCCGTCGGGGAAACCGGCGTGAAAGCTCCAGAGCGTTTGTGGGTCGTCCCAACCGTCGTCGAAGAGAAAGGAGTCGAGGACGACGCCGCGCTGCCTAACAAGCTGGTCCCCGAACGCCTGGATCGCGCCGACGGCCTCCGATTCCGAGTACTGCGAGAAGTAGCCGATGTCATACCAGGAGTTGTAATGCAGAAAGGTACGGTACGGGTGTGCACGCTCGCGTTCGACATACTCGAGAAAGTCGCGGCGCATCTGGCCCGGTCGCGTCGTCCCGATTACCGAGGAGACAGTGAAGGGCGACTCGGGTCGGAGAGGGAGCTCTCGGGCAAGCACACAACGCACGTGATCCCCATCCACCGTGCTTTGCGAGAGCGGGTGCTCGAAGCCGACGAACCACTGGCCGATCGTGACCGGACTTCCCTTCACCGTACCCGTGGTTTGCGCGCCGTGAGCATGCAGGTCGAGAAGCGCGATCTCACGCACTGGAAGCGGTGCGCCGAGTGCGCGAAAGGTGACTTCCTGTCTGACGTAGCGCGCTCCGTCACGCAGCTCGGCGCGCCAGGTTGCGCGGAGGCGTCGATCGGGGTCGTCGAGCGCGACGGTGAGCCGATGTCCTCCGACCCGTTCGGCGAAGCGCGACGCCTTCGGCGAACCGACGAGGGCCTCCGTGGTCGGCGTGCCGGCGAGGCGCATGTTGCTCGACTCGAGTCGCGTCCCGTCGGCGAGCGTAAGCGTGAAAAGCTGCTCCGGCAGCGTTAGGCGCGTACTGCCAAGGCGATCACCGAGCTCACGGGGCCGCAGGATGCCATCAGTCGCGGTCCACGTCGCGGTGATCAGGTCGTTCTCGAGGGTGAGGTCGTTCGAGAGCACGCGCGCCGTTGCCCTCGATCGAACGCCAATCAGGCCCGCCGCCGCAACGGTCGCGCCGCGCTCGACAAATTCTCTTCTTGTTATGCTCGATTCAGTCTTGTCAGCCATGATCGCGGACGGGGAAAAAGGGCCCCATGAGATACGAAGTTGACGCGAGAGCGCCGCGATGGCCAGACGCTCATCGAATCGCCACGGGAGCACTGAGCGTCGACACGCCATTCTCATCGAAGCTCTCGATCGCCACCCAATAGCGCTGTCCAACGGTCAGGGCGCGGAGCTCGAGTATCCTGCCCTGATCGGCGAAGCGCTGATAGGTCTGATACAGCTTCGATGGTGCGATACCCCAGCGGACATTGTATCCCACGACGTTGGGCACTCTGTCCCAACTGATCGTCGCGTCGCGCTCGTCGACGGCTCGCTGCGCCGTTAGGCGGCTCGGCGTTGCCGGACGCGGCCCGCTTCCGTTGCCGAAGACCCGAATGTCGCTGATCGCGAGATTCGCCGCGCCAACATGAATGTGCTCGTAGCGTACAAATCGCGCACGCGTTGGGTTCCGCAATTCGACGTAGGCGTTTGGATGATCACGCCGCTCGCGCGAGAGATCGGCCACGGTTTGCCAATGAACGCTATCGTTCGAGAGGCTCAGCCTGAATTGGGTGTAGACCGTCGAGTCGGTTCCATACAGCCCCGACTTATAATCGGCGTAATTCACCTGGATCGCCTTCACATCGAATGCACGACCGAGGTCAATGGTGAGCCACTCGCCCGGTCGATTCGCGCCAGCCACCCAGAACGTGCGTGGATTCTCGTCGGTGATGGCGCTGGCCGGAAAGCTGTCCCGCGCCGACGAGGCCGTGACGGGCTTGCCATAAGAGAGAAGCATCCAGCCGGTGAAGAGCTGCTCGCTCCGTTGCCACCGATTGGTGGGCAGCCAATGCGGGAAATCGCCGAATCGCGTATCGACGTGCAACTCGCCATCGGCGTCGAATGCAGCCGGATGCAGTCCAATTCGCCGCTCGAAATTCCAATTCACGCCGATCCACGGCGTACCGGTGTTCCACCAGTTGCCATAGAGATCCTGAAAGGTGTTGCCGTGTCCCGCGCCTTGCACGAATCCGCCCGGCTTGTAGGCGACTGGGTTGTAAGGGGCGTACGTGAATGGGCCGAGCGGGTTGTCGGCCACGTAGGTGCCAGTTGAGTAAACGTTATACTCCGTGCCCGGCGCCCCATACTGTAGGTAGTATCGTCCATTGTGCTTCGTCATCCACGCGCCTTCGATGAACGGCTTGATTGTCGTGTCGCGATGATCGCGGCCGAATCGCTCCCACCCGTGCTTCTCGGGGTCGAGGCCGAAAAGCCAGCGCGGCGTGCCCTTGTATGCGAGCTGCTTCGACTCGTCGAGCTCGATCACGTTCAGCGGATACACGTTCGACGAGTTCCAGTAGAGAAACCATCGATCCGTACCGTCATCGTAGAAGAACTGCGGATCCCAGGGACCGGGCTGCACGGAGTCCGGCTTCGCGAAGGTCTTCGCTTCGACCTCGCGCGCCATCGGCAACCACGGCAATAAGCGATTGTAAAACTCGACGCGACCCGTCGCCGGTTGCGTGAGCATCAGGATCGGCAGCGGACGCGTCGTGCTCGGCAGGAGATAGATCGTATCGCGGACCGATAGCACGGCTGGCGCGACGACGTCGGTGATCGGCCACCGGGTCGGCGTGATGTGTCGCCAAGTGCCGAGATCGTGGGACTCCCAATAGCCGTCGCCGAGGGTCTCGAACAGGTAGTACGCGCCGCGCTGGACCACGATCACCGGATCAGCGCCCGACCGATACGAGATTCCTTCGTTGTGTTGCTCGAAGTTGTAGCGGTAGTCGATATCGATCGGATTCGCGTATGTGCGCGGCGGCGTCTGTGCTCTTGCACCAGACGCCGCACATGCGAACAACATTAAAAAGACGCCTAACGACCTCAGATCTCTCCCCGTCGCGCGGCGTCCGCGATCAGATCGCCTGCTCGGAAGCCAAGCGCCGCGATCGTCTCGGTCGGTTGGCCACGTCCGGAGGTGACGAAGCTGCTTCCGTCGCAGAGGAACAGATTCTTGACGTCGTGCGTCCGGTGATTCCGGTCGATCACCGCGCGCTTGGGATCGTCTCCCATGCGGCACGTCCCCAACAGATGCACGCCGACTACTTGCTCCTCGGCCGGCGCAGCCCACTTCTGGACCGCGCCCGCTGCCTCGAGTATCTCCAGCGCGCGCTCTCGGAAGAAGCCCATCGTTTTGACGTCGTCCTCGTGATCCCGATAGGTGGCACGAAGCGCCGGCACCCCCCACGCGTCCTTGAGCTGAGGATCGAGCTCGACGCCATTCGTTGGAATGGGGAGCGACGTGCTGTGCCCAAAGACATCCATCCGCCGGCTGAAGTTGTGCCTAACGGCCCTGGCGTACTCGGCGCCCCAATGTTTGCCATCGCGCGGCGTCGCAGAGAACGCCGCGTCGATTGGGCCGAGCGGACCAAATCGGCCATCCATGCCGCCGCCGCCGTAGAAGCCACGCTTGAGATCCGCTTCGTAGAAGTCCCAGATCACGCGACTCGGCTGCACGCTCTTCCATTCATTCAGCTCGTGCTCGAAGACCCCGGTCGCCGTGACGTTCCCATTGAACATCAAGTGCTTTCCAACGACACCGCTCGAGTTGGCGAGTCCATTCGGAAAGAGGTTCGATTTCGAGACCAGCAAGAGACGCGGTGTCTCCGCGCCATTTGCGCTGACGACGACTGCCTTCGCGCGCTGACGCTGCTCCTTCCCGTCCTTGTCGAAGTACACGACGCCCGTTGCGCGCCCGGTACGGTCAGTTTCAATTTTGCGAACGTAGGAGCTCGACCGGATCTCGCAGTTGCCCGTCGCCTCCGCCTCGCGAATCACCGTCGAGAGAGAGCTCGATTTGGCGCCGTACTCGCAACCATAGCCTTCGCAGAAGCCGCAGTGCTGACAGGGGACGCGTCCGCGATGTTGTCGCGAGATGACGGCCATCGGCGCCGGGAACGGATGCCACCCGAGTTTCTTTGCCGCGCCCTCGAACAACACCCCCGAAGACTTCACCGGCAGCGGTGGCAGTGGCAGCGGCGCCGATCGCGGCGGCTCGAAGGGATTCAAGCTGCTGTCGCCCGAGATGCCGAGCACCTGCTCGGCGCGCGTGTAGTACGGCTCCATGTCGGCGTAGCTAATCGGCCAGTCGTCGAAGCCAGTTCCGGCGAGCGGCCCAAGTGCGCTGCGCTCCTTGAAGTCGATCTCGCGAAAGCGCCAAAAGTTCGCCGTGAAGTGCACCCCGCTCCCGCCGACGCAACGTCCGTAAATCAGATGCACGCCTTTTTGCGGCTTGTCTTTCGGCGTCTTGCGAAATGTTTGAGGATTCTTCTTCGGATCGTTCGTGAGCTCGTTCAGCATGAAGTTGCCAACTTCGTCATGCCGGAAGTCTTTCTCCGTGAAATATGGTCCTTGCTCGAATACGACGACCTTGAATCCAGCGCGCGCCAGCGTCCAGGCAATGGAGCCACCGGCAAAGCCGGAACCCACGATCACAAAGTCGACGTCGGCATCCCCAGCATAACGAGCCGCGGGGGCGCTCCCTGCCTGCTTGAACGAAGGCGCGAGAGGTGATGGCGTCGCCGGCGCGCCAGCGACATCTGGCGCTTCACGATCGTAGTAACCGAACGGCGGCTGAAACGCCCCGCTATGCTCGAGGCCGATGAGCTTCCAGCCAGACTCCTCGAAGTTCCCGCCATACTTCGGATCGGCGAAGCACGCCATCACCGTGTGCGCGCTCAGCATTCCGAAGAAAGGTGTCTTCTCGATCGTAGCGAGGACGGCATCCTGTTGCTCCTCGTCCAGCGAGGCGAAGCCCTTGGCGCGCGGATGAAGCTTCTTCGTCGCGGACTCGATCGCTTTGATGCCTTCGACATATGGCTTCTGCGCTTCGACGAATACCTGCTGTACCACCTGGTCGATGAACTGCGGCGCGTGCATTGCCGCCGCGTTAGGCATACCGTCGACCGCGGGGAAGATTCGGTTCGACGCGGCCTCGATGACAGCCAGCTGCTCCGGTGCAAAGAAACCCGCCGGCGGCGACGCGCTCGTCGCCTGACGATACACCGTCATCAGCGCGCGCGTGCTGGTCCGAGTCAAGAGCGGCGCGAGTGCCGCCGCCGACGATGTGAGCAGAAAGTGACGTCGCGATACGAGATCAGAATCCATGATTATGGGGCTCCCGTGTTGCTGACGAACGCCAACTGCCTGCCATCCGGCGACCACGATGGCACATTGATGGTACCCTGCCCGCCGTAGACGTACGCGATGACGCGCGATGCTCCGCCGTCAATCGGCATGAGGCGCAGTAGAACGTGCTTATAGAATGGATGATCGTCCGCGGCGACTTCGGGCGGAAAAGAGATGTAGACGATCTGTTTACCGTCTGGCGAGATGTGCGGGAACCAGTTGTTGAAGCCGTCGTTGGTGATCTGCTGCTGCTCACTCCCGTCGGGACGCATGCGCCAGATCTGCATTCGACCGCTACGCGACGAATTGAAGTAGATGTACTTACCGTCGGGGCTGAATTCCGGGCCATCGTCGAGGCCTGGCGTCGACGTTAGGCGCATTTCCTCGCCGCCGTTGCTGGAGATCTTGTAGACGTCAAAATCGTTATTTCGCTGACCGGTGAAGAGAAGCCAGCGGCCGTCCGGGGACCAGCCGTGCAGATACGATGGTCCTCTCGCGGTGATCCGCTTCGGCGTACCACCTGTCGTCGGAACCGTATAGACGATCGACGCGCCGCTGTCCTCGGCGGCCTGATGGCTGATTGCGAGCATGCTTCCGTCGAACGACAGCACATGATCGTTGTTGTTGCGTGTGGCGAATCCGGTATTGATCGCCTGCGGCTCTCGCGTCGTCAAATCGAATCGGTAAAGCAGGCCCTCCTGCGCGTAGATGAGCGCTTTGCCGTCGTGCGTCCAGTTTGGCGCCTGGAAGGAGCCATGATACTGGTGGACGATTGTCGCGTTGCCGGTCGTTAGGTCGAGGATCTCGAGGTTGCTGCCGAGGTAATCTCGATACGGCACGAGATCGGGCTTCGCCGGCATGGTGATCCGGACGTTGCTGAAGGCCGCGCGCTCGACGACGGTGTCGTTGTGCGCGCAGACGAACAGACCCACATACACGGTGTCGGGAAGGGTGATGCCGGTGAGCTGCACGGTCGCGAGCGTGTCGCCGAAGCGCGCGACGGACATAAGATACGCGCCGTCTCGCCGTTCGAGTTGGATGACGGCATCGGCGTTTGGCAGGCTGTCTGGCGACCTGAGCTCCTCGGTGACCGCGGCAGCGGTGCGCCGAAACTGGAGCGACATCAGCCCGTCGCCGTGCAGCGCCGCAGTCACGTGCGGCGCGTTGGACTCGAGAGATGGCCGAATGGTCCAGCCAATTTTGCGATGCGCCTCGACGCCCTTGCTCGTGAAGCGCGCGCGGGTGGTGAGAATGAAGTTGCCGGTGAGCCGCTGCCAGACAAAATGGAAGTCGTCGCGGTCGTTCCACATGTTCTGGCCGGAGCCGGCGATCGTATACGTCTGGGTGCGTTCGTCGTACGACCCCGACCCACGGCGGGCGCGTCCAACGTCCGCCTGCGCGTCGAAGATACCGATGGGGTTCGCTGCGGACGTGGTCACTCGAGTCGTGAGGGTCGCGTTGGACAGCGACGCGACAAGGACGATGCCCGTTAGGCAACGTTGGAGAGTCGAGGAGCTCGGCCCCTCGCAGCACGCGCGTGGTGTCGCCATGGGACTCGCTCGCTGAAGCGGCCCAATGATGTCCTCGAAATCGGCTGCCCGCCAGCGGGGTACCGCCAAGGGGTCATCGTCTCGCGAAAAACCCTGTGCCGATGCATCCGGACTGTGGGTGCGCCACCGGTCGTCGGGGGCGTCAGGAGACGGGAGTCAGGGCGGTCTGCTCTGCGGCGCGCCGTAGCTCCCGCGCATCGCGCACGCCGCGGAGCCCGCAGTAAAAGCCGTACCATACGACCAAGCCGATGATGCCTAACGGCGGGACGAGCGCGCGACTCGAATACCAACCGACACAGTAGCCCACTCCCCAGAGAGCGAGCTGACCAACCGGTCCCCACATACGTCGATGATATGTAGCATACGTGAAGAGACCCACGAGAGCGATCTCGATCGACCCCTGGAAGACCGTGCGCAAGCCAAGTGAACCGGTTCCGGCGGTTAGGGACACCATGACGAGCCCGAACAGTCGCAACGCAATCAAGCCGACGCCGGTGCCGCAAGCGAATTGAATGTCGCTATCGATGCGATCTTCTATGTCCTTCTGGCGTTGGGTTTCGTTCATCCGGGGCTGCTCCTTGGGTCTTTAGGCCGCGACCGACGTCTCCAGCGGAGGATGAAAGCGGCGCCCTCTGCGAACACCACGCCGCCGAGGATAGACAGATCGAAATAAAAAAGTCTCTCTACAATCCAACGCGTTCGCCCAATCGGCGGCCAAACCGGCTCGCCCTGTGCCAGCTCGCTCACCAGGTCGCCCAACACGAGCACGATGGCGATGAGCAGACCGAGTCGCGATCCGACCTCCGCGGCCTCGGCCGGAGTCGGGTGCCCTCGGAAAAGATTTCTCATTGCGGCCTCAGGACCTTGATCTCGAGCCACTGCCTCTAACAATGACAATCCACTAATCGGATATCAAGCGCGCGACGATCTCGCCGAGCTGGGTCACTCCGCTGTCGACACCAGCTCTCGTTGTGTCGATGATCGCGAGACCGAGCGCGTCGGCCTGTCCGCGTAAGTACGCCGCCCAGGTATCCATCATCGGGGTCGCCAGTTCTGGCTGCCCACGCTCGCCGCGCAGTCTCGCGTTCCGTTCGGCGCACGCACAGTCGACGAGCACGACGCGCCCCCGTTCGATTCGATGTCGCCGCATCGCCTCGTGCACGCTGGTCGGACGCACCTGAGCATCAAGGATCGCCATACGCACGCGATCCTCGTTGCGCGTTAGGCGCTCGAGCCACTGATCGAGCGCCCAGTCCTGGAACGCGAGTCCATCGCCAAACCGCGAGACGATCTCCTCGTTCGACGGTATTCCGATCGTATCGAAGTAGTAGCACCCAACGTCCGGCAAACTCCGCTGCTCGAGTTCTCGGACGAGTGTCGTCTTCCCCGCCCCAGATGCTCCGACAACCACGAGAATTGCCGGCGATCGCGGAGCGAGCGCGTTCACTCAGGCGATTTTCGCGCGGGTGATTCTCAGCTCGTACACCGGCGCGATGCGGCTGTCCGGCGCCGCCTGAAAGCGCACCGTCACCTTGCTCTTCCCTTCGACAAGCGCCGGCGGGAGCGCGTAGGTGTCGCTCCAGAATCCCGTGGCGCTTCGATTCGGCGCATAGTGTGCGAGCCTCGATCCGTCGACTTCAATGTCGAAATTCGTGAGCACCGGCAGACCGAGATCGTTGTGATACATCACAACAAGCGACTGCTCGGCCCCCGCTTCTACCGGCATGTCGATAGAGAACCAGCCCGGTCCGCCGCGCCCCGTTCGATTGTTCGTCCGCGTCACCGGCCGGTCTGCCGGCTCGCTCCGATAATTCGCCTTCTGCTCCTGCGCCGCGTCTCCAGGCTGCACGATGGCAACGGTCGCCGCCTCGAGTCGCCGCTGGCGTTCCGCATCAGCCGCCAGCGCTGCAGCCTTCGCGTCGAACTGGGGGGCGGTGAGCACGTCGAAGTAGACGCTGTACGTGCGCTCCTGCGTCCGATAGAACGGCGCCAGTGACACGTCAGTCGCCGGCTCGTTAGGCCCGGAGATCGGCCGACCGACCTTCACTGCGCGGAAATTGCCGTCGCGCTCGCCCGTCGGTAGAACCCACTGCTCGACCGGCCGCTCCGCCGCAACCAGAGCGAGCGGCGTTGGACGCGGTGTCTTTCCCCGCTCTTCTCGCTCGCGACGTGGGCCGAGATCGCCCGCCAGTACGAGCGGCCCCCACATGATCGCGGCGACTGACGTGTCGTCCGTCGCCTCGAGGCGCAGCGACTTCGGAATCGTTAGGTCGATCGTATCGCCGGCCTTCCATGCTCGCTCGAGCGTCACATAAGTGCTCGGCGGTAGCTGCCCTTCGTCGAGGCCGAGGTCGCGGCCGCCCGCACCACCGGGCCGCAGGCTGGCGAGCGTCGGCACATCGACGCGCTCGCCATTGACCTGAATGACGAAGCCGTCACCGGCCCAACCCGGCCGACGCACGGCGAGCGCGAATGGCCGAGCCGCGTGCCCCGTTAGGCGCATTGTGGCCCGATCGCCGTCCGGGAATGAGCTGTCCATCGTCACACGCATACCGTTGCGCAGCTCGGCAGTCGAGGGAGCGAAGAGATTCACCCACACCGTCTCCGGCGATTCGTAGTAGATCCCGTCCCCGTGCAGGGCGTGATTCTCCATACCGGTACCCATGCAGCAGGTGAAGTCCTCGAACATATTCTGATACTCCTGCTGCTCGGAGCGACCCACCGGGACCATGTACGACATGCGCACGGCGTCGGGGTCGAACGAGGCGAGCGCATGGTTGAAGAGCATGCGCTCGTGATAGTCGGCGTAGAAGGCGTCGGGCCGCATCGAGAAGAGCCGCCGAGTGAGCTTCAGCATGTTGTAAACGCAGCATGACTCGGCCGCACGTCCATCGACTCGTCTACTCAGCAGGTCCGGATAACCGAAGTATTCGTCGAGACCCTGGCCGCCGGTGGCGTAGCTGTGGTGCTGCGCGACGCGATCCCAGAAGAACGACGCGGTGAGGAGATCACGCGTATCACCGGTGTACTCGTAGCGTGCCGCCGAGCCGATGAGCTTCGGGATCTGACAGTTGACGTGCTTGCCCGGGAGATTGTCCTGATACCTCGCGAGGGCGTCGGTGAAGGCGTGATGCTCGAAGCGGCGGGAAAGAGCCACCCAACGTTGATCGCCCGTGTCGACGGCGAGGTCGGCGAGCACTTCGTTCATCCCGCCGTGCTCCGTGTTGAGCATTCGCGCAATCTGGGCATCGTCGAGCGGCGCCAGCACTTTGCCAGCCCACTCGGCGAATCGCGTTTCGACCTCGAGCGCGGTATGGTTTCCGGTGTGCCGATACGCGTCCCGCAGACCGGCGAACGTCTTGTGCAGCGTGTACCAGGGCGACCAGAGTCCGTTCAGATCGACGGCGGCCGACTTGAGTTCACCACGCGAGAGCCTCGCGAAGGCCTCGCGCCCTCCCTCGAGCGCGCTCAGGTATCCGTCGCCATTTTTCTTCTGCACCTCGGCCAGCTCGTGCACGAGATAGTCGGCGCGCTGCTTGAATCGCGCGTCGCCGGTTGCGACGTACATCAGGCTCACCGCCGAGAGGTAGTGACCGGTCACGTGGCCGGTGAGGTTGCGCCCGGGCCCGTCCCAGCCGCCGTATGGCTTTCCCTTCGCCGTGAGTCCGGCGCGCGTTCGGTAGAACGCCAGCATCCGATCGGGCTCGAGCTCGAGCAGGTATTTCATGTCCGCTTCCTGTGCGCGCTTGAGCGGTCCCCCGGTGATTCTGACTTTGCTCAACGGCACCGGGTGTGCGATCACGCGCTCGTTCGCCGACGGCGCTCGCGGCGGTGCACTGCCTAACGCGGAGCGCGGGTCCAGGGCGACGGCGGCCGCGGTGACGGCGGACGCCTGCAGAAAGCCACGTCGATCGGTGTGTGTCATCGTTGCCTGCTCGTCGGTCACACGATGTTGGCGCGCGACTTTGCCCGCGCGATGATCGCCGCCATCACGTCACGATACTTCGTGAACGTGTCGTCGACGACCTGCAACGTTGGAATCGCCGCCTGAGACAGGCCGAGCGTCTCCGTATTGAATCTGCTAAAGCCCCACTCGTGTACGCCACTTGAACCTCGGCCCGCCGCCGGCGCGCTGAGATGCTGGAAAAAGCGCGAGTACTTGTGCCAACGTGCTCCATTACCTGCATGGTACACTGGAATAAAGCCATGTAACGCGTCGTATGGCATCTCGCCGACGCAGAGCACGGACGGAAACTTGGCGCGAAGATTCTCGACGAGCCGCTTCGTGCCTTCGTGCATGTCGCCCGTCGTGCTATTGACGTGCCCGCCGACGATGTCGAGGAAATAGGCGTCTACGCCATACCGCTCGATCATGTCGGCGATGCGCCCCTCGAGATGGTTTCGCCACGCGTCCGCGCCGAGGTTCATGTAGGTGAGCCACGCGTCCTGGTGACGATCGTTGTTCCAGTCGACCCAATTGATGTTGTACAAGTCGCCGTCGATCTTGTACGTCGCGCCGCTGGCGATCGAGGACCACACCGGCTGCCTTCGATTCGCCGCGTTGGTGCCGAACATCGGCATCATCTTGAAACCGAGCGTGTGCGCTTCGGAGATCAGTCGGCGAAATCCCGCGTCGCCTCCCATGCGCGCCGGCACCGTGTAATTCGGATAGTCCCAGTAATATCGGCCGTCCCACGATGAGAGAAAGACGAGCACTCGCTCCGGCGCGATCTGCGTCGCCATCCAGCGCAGGATCTCGAGCTGCCGCGCGTAGTCGTTGAAGATGAAGCCCGTGTAATGCATGCCGTGGAGCGTCGTCACGAGCGCGATCTGTCGCATCCACGGTGGAACGTCCGTTCGCGTATCCCATGACGGGAGCGCGAAGTCGCGCTCGACCTGCTCCATATGCGCCGCGATCGCTGCGTCGAGCGACGTCGCCTGACCAAGCCGCCATCCCGGGACCTCGACGCGCTGATCGTCACGCCACGCGTCGTGCTCGTACACGGCTTCGACGCGGAAGGCGCGCTCCCCCGCCTGGAAGTAGTACCGCTTCGGGCGGACGTGCGTATCGAGCGTCGTTAGGTAGAGGAAGTTCTGATCACCCGCCTGCACGACGGCGACGGGCGTCGACATGCTTGTGTTCTCGAAGTTGTGAAGGTCGCCGCCGCCGAAGGGATAGGCGCCAAGGATGTCGCCCTCTTTCGTGGCGACGAGCTGTCCGCCTCCGAGCGAGACGAGCCCGCGCGGCACGTCGCGAATTACTGTCGTAACCGACTTGACCGGGCGCTGCATCTCGACCGTAGCGTGCCACTCGATCGTCGTGCCGTTGCGAGTGAACCTCGCCGTCAATTTGCCGGGCGCGTGCTCCTGGCCACCGGCCCAGGTGAGGCCATCACAGGTGAGCTCGAGCGAGTCGGCCGTGCCCGAGGCGTGCATGCGCGTGCGGTCGAGCGCGTAGGTGTTCTCGTCGCTGAAAATGAGAAAGCTGAAACGACGATCGCCGAAGACGACCGCCGGCTCCGGAAAGTCGAAGCTGAACTTCATCCACGTGCGGCCGCGCGCGGGGGTGAAGACCTCGCTGGTCGAGTAGAGCTCGACGATGTCGCCGGGCGCGTAGTGCGTCGCGACGGCGAGCGGCGGTGGTGGCGTGGTGCCGAGGTCGAGGTCGAGCGGTGCCATCGCGCCGACGCCGACGGCGCCGATGGTCTTGAGCCAATCGCGGCGAGAGACGGACATGTTCACGATCGGACGCCGCGGTGGCTCACCGCGCCAGAGTGCAGGGCACTCTCGTCTTCAGTGATGCCAGGCCGTAGGTTAGACCCTTCCGCCGCCTCGTGTAACGGAGCCCAAACTGCCATGCGACTCGTCGCCGCTTTCGTCTTCCTTGCTTTCGCGCTGCCTAACGCCTCGGCTCAACGGCCGACGCCGCTCGACGTCGTCCTCGTCGGCGGACGCGTCCTCGATCCCGAGACCAACCTCGACGCCGTCCGCGCCGTCGGCATCAAGGCCGGACGCATCGTCTCGGTGAGCACGACCGTCCCCGCCGCCCGTGACACGGTCGACGTCAAAGGTCTCGTCGTCGCACCGGGTTTTATCGACCTCCATTCACATGGTCAAGATTCCGTCAATTACAAGTTCATGGCGCACGACGGAGTAACAACGGCGCTCGAGCTCGAGCTCGGGACGTATCCGGTCGCACCGTGGTACGCCGAGCGCGCTGGCAAGTCGCTGATCAACTTCGGCGCCTCGGCCAGCCACCCTGGTGCTCGCCGCGCGATGCTCGACCACGACTCCACCGCCGAGGGCGCCGCCGTCATTGGCGCGACGGGCAACTTCGTGCATTCGCCGATCGAGCGGGCGCGCCTCTCGGAGCTCGAGCACCGGCTCGACGTCGCGCTCGACGAAGGCGCGTTAGGCATCGGGATGGGGATCAACTACACGCCGGCCGCGACGCGAGAGGAGATTCTCCACACCTTCGGCGTCGCCGCCCGTCACCACGCGCCGATCTTCGTTCATCTTCGCTCGGCGGGCCTCGTCGAGAACGCGGGCGGCATCGTCGGCGTCCAGGAGGTCATCGCCGACGCCGCGGCCACGGGCGCGCCACTTCACGTCGTCCACGTCACGAGCATGGGTTTGGCCGCGACACCCGCGCTGCTCCAGCTCATCGACGGTGCACGCGCGCGCGGACTCGACGTCACGACGGAGGCGTACCCGTACACGGCCGGTGCCACGTATCTCCAGAGCGCAATCTTCGATCCCGGTTTCCAGGAGCGGATGGGGATTGACTACAGCAACATTCTCTGGCCGGCAACGGGCGAGCGCCTAACGGCTGAGACCTTCGCGAAGTATCGTCAACAGGGCGGACTCGCGGTGATCTTCATGATCCCCGACAGCGCTGCCGACCAGGCGTATCGCGACCGCGACGTGATGGTCGCGAGCGACGGCGGGTTCGAGATCCAGAAGGGCCAGCCGATCGGCCATCCGCGCAGCGCCGGTACGCACGCGCGCATCCTCGGCCGCTTCGTCCGTGAGCGCAATATCATCTCGCTCATGGACGCGGTGCGCAAGATGACTTTGCTTCCCGCGAAACGACTCGAACGCGTCGATCCAGACATGAAGCACAAGGGACGTGTGCAGGCGGGTGCAGACGCGGACATTGTTGTCTTCGATCCGGCGAAGGTCATCGACCGCGCGACGTTCGAGAAGCCAGCGCAGTACTCGGACGGAATCGTGCACGTCCTTGTGAACGGCACGTTCGTCGTGCGCGGATCGAATCTCGTTCCGGGTGTCGCACCTGGAAAGCCAGTGCGCGGACGCCAGTCGAAGACGACGGCGCCCAACGCCTAACGATCATCCCTGGGCACGCGCGCCGCCGCCTCGGCCGACGTGATCACCGGATAGACCTCGAAGTCGACAATGTCACGCCAGGCCGCCATCCATTCGTCGAGTGGTGCGCGGTCCTCGCACTCCATCACCTGGTAACACCGAGCGAGATCAGCGGTCACCCAGCTGCTCACGTAATTCAGTCCGTCCGGTGCCAGCCGCCCCCGCTTCCGGAAGCGGTCGTAGACCGGAACAGCGTCAGCGTTGCGAAAATGTTCGACGATCATGAAGAGCATGGGGCTACTCCGACCGGATCGCGATCAAAGGATCGATCCGCGTCGCCCGCCACGCCGGAACCAGACACGCGGCGGCTGCAATGAGCGTGAGCAACACGATCACTCCCCCGAGTACGACCGGATCCCGCGGCGCGACGCCGTACAGAATGGACGACAGCACGCCTGTTGTTCCAAGCGCCAGCAGCAAGCCAGCGCTCACACCGATCCACGCGAGCTTCATCCCCTGCCCGATCACGAGACGCAGCACCGACGTTAGGCGCGCGCCGAGAGCAACGCGGACGCCGATCTCGCGCGTTCGCTGCGCGACGGAATACGAGACGACGCCGTAGACGCCGACCGTCGCCAACACCAGCGCCAGCAGACCGAATACTGCTGCGAACGACGAGCCGATACGTGTGAACAAAAATGCCTGGCCGTTATGCAGATGATCATCCATCGTGCGGACGTCGAACACGGGCAAGCTCGGATCGAGCTCTGCGACCAGCGCGCGGAGCGGGGCCGCGAGCCCGAGCGGGTCCTGCTCGCTCTGCACGAGGAGCGTCATGTCCGAGCGATAGACCTGGGTCAGCGGTCGGAAGAGATACGGCTTCGGCGTTTCACCCGGAAAGAGATCCTGCATCCCTCGCACGACGCCGACGATCTCGACGATCGGTCCGCTCGCCTTGTCGATATGAAAACGCTTACCGACCGCCGTTTGTCCGGGCCAAATGGCACGTGCGAATGCGTCGTTGACGATAGCGACAGCCGGCGCCTTGGCGTCGTCGCGCTCGGTGAATACACGGCCCTCTAGTACGGGAATCCCCATCGTTGCGAAGTAGCCGTCACCGACGACGTTGCCAAAGTATCCGATGCCGTTCGGTGGCACTGGGACGGCCGACGCGATCGGAACGACCGTGAAGATGTCGCGCTCGAAACCGAATGGGATGTAACGCGTGAGCGCCGCCGACCGGACGCCCGGAAGGAGTGATGCTTGCCGTTGCAACTCGCGATAGACCGTACGGCCACGCACGCTGTCGTAGCTCTGGATACGCAACGACGTCGACATAATCAGTACGTGGTCTGAACGAAAGCCAAGATTCATGCGGCTCACGTAGGCAAGACTCCGCGCGAACAGCCCGGCACACACGAGCACGACGACCGACACCGCGATCTGACCGACGACGAGAATCGATCGCAGTCGTGCGTGACTCGCGCTCCCGGAATTTCCTGTCCCGGAGCGCAGCAGAACGGTGAAGTTGCGTCGACGAGCTGCCATCGCCGGCGTGACGGTCGCGACCAGCGTCGCGACGAGTGTCGCCAGCGCCGTGAACAGGAGGACGCGACTATCCAGCTCCACGCCCCAGCGAATCGGAATGTCCGTCGCGATCCGGATGGATTGGAGCGCACGAATCGAAATGTACGATACGCCAGCCGCGCCGACCCCGCCGAGCACCGCGAGCAGCGTGCATTCGACAAGCACCTGTCGCACCAATCGCCATTGGCTCGCGCCGATCGCGACGCGGATTGCAAGCTCGCGATTCCGCACGACCACCCTCGCCAGGAGCAGGCTGGCCACGTTCGCGCAGGCAACGAGGAGAACGAGTACGACCAGGGTCATGAAGACCGCCGCGAGCGCCGGCGTCACGGTCGAGATCTCGATGCTTGGCCGAGCGAGTCGCTCGGGTACGATCACGGTGCTTACGCCCTTGTTCGTCGTTGGATATTCACGCTCGAGCTGACGCGCCCTGATTCGCACGGCCTCTCTGGCGCGCGCGAGCGAGACGCCTGCCCGAAGATGGCCGAAGACGTCGAAGTTGAACGAGGCGCGATTCTCGAGGTCGAGCCCATACGACGGCCACACCTGGTTGAAACACGTGACGCCGTCGATGTCGACGATCGGCCTAACGCCGTGAAACTCCGGCGGCATGACGCCGATCACCGTCACTGGATGATCATTGATTCGAACCACACGCCCGACGACGCTCGAGTCGCCTGCAAAATGAGCTTTCCATCCCTTGTAGGTGAGCACGATCGTCGGATGCGACAGTGCGCCTTCGTCTTCACCGCGCGCGAAGGTTCTGCCGAGGAACGCGGACAGTCCGAGCACGGAGAAAAAGTTCGCCGTCACATCGTCGACGAACAGCCGATCGGCGCCGCGTGAGCTGTTGAGCTCGACCGGTCTGGTGGTGTAGGCGGCCAGCCCGCTGAACACTGCCGTATCACTGCGATAGTCTCGAAAATCGGG
>JANWKK010000089.1 GCA_025451425.1 Gemmatimonadaceae bacterium | reverse complement strand
GCCGCGCTCGAGCACCGGTGAAGGATACGTCTTCCAATCCACGCCATCGGTGCTCGTTGCGAGAAACAAACTGCTCGCCGTACAGGCCGAGCCGTGAGGATACGCGGCGATGAGCGCCCAGTAGGCATTCAGCTGAGGGACGTACTGAACGTCGAGATGCCACGGGACGAAGCCGACTTGCGAGAACGAGACGGCCGCCGGTGTACTCCAGCCAATGCCGTCGGTCGAGCGACGGAGGACGATTCGCGTATCGCGCGCGCTGCATCCGGTTCGCCCCGCATCCACCGCCCACATCTTCCAGTCGCCGTCGGCGCGGCGGGCAACGGCTGGCGATACCACATAATGACCGATGTCGGCGACAACGGCTCGTGGAGCGGACCATTGCACGCCGTCGCTGCTTCGCGTGACGTAAACGACGTCCGCCTTATGTCGCCTCCTGCCGTGATGATGCGACTCGACTACCTCACGGTAGTACATTCGCAGCTCGTTTGAGGCGGGATCGAACGCAAGGTCGGGATCTGACAGATAGCCGCGGCTCGTCCGCGCCACGGGATTGGTCACTCCCGCTGGCACGATGAACGAATTTCCGTCGCCGCTATTGAACAGCGAAGGATTCTCGACTCGCGAGTCGCTGTTGGGATATGGCGTGAGAGCGAGCCAGAACCGCTGACCATTCCAGGCCGACGGAAATGCGACGGCGCTCGGATGAACGACCTGTCGCGAGCTCTCGTAGGTCTCGAATTCGATTGGGACAGGCTTTCCGAGGGTGGCCGTGAAAAGGCTGTCGTCCGCGAGAAAAACATCCCCGTCGCTGTCCGGCGCTGCGATCCTATCTGTCGAGCAGCCAGTAGCCCACATGACGCCGAGAAAGGCTACGGCGCCAAGTGCCCAGTGGAGGTGTGCGCGAGCGTGATGGCGGGCGGATAGCATCGTTGCGTCCCAAGGCGCAGCGGCGCGGATTGGAGAGCAGAGCGTCCGGGGGTGACCGGTACGCCGAGAACTCGTCAGGAACTCGGCAGAGGACCGGCGTATTGTAGTAAACTTCCCCTCCGCGAGCCAGATCAATTTTAATTTGCGGCCGGGTTGCACTCGTTTGGCGCCAACTGGGAAGCCGAGCAGCGCGACTGGCAGATGAGTGGACTGATGAGGAACGTGTCCGATGCCGGCGCAGTCAAGAGTCGTGGCGACGGTCTTACGGCGGTGACACGAGTGGCTCATCAGTCACGGGCACAATCAGTTGCCCAACCGGAGCGCCGCTCAATTGCGCCTGCGCGCCTTCGCTCGCTCGACGTTTTTCGCGGCCTCACGATCATCGGGATGCTCCTGGTCAACGATCCCGGTAACGCGAGCACCGCGTACGCGCAGCTCCGACACAGCGTGTGGCACGGGTGGACATTCGCTGATCTCGTCTTCCCGTTCTTTCTCTTCATCGTCGGGATTACCACGCACCTGTCGCTCCGCTCGCGCGCGGAACATGGCGAGCGCGATCATCGATTACGCCTGCGCATTCTGAGAAGAGGCGCGATCATTTTCGGTATTGGTCTGCTTCTCAATTGGTTTCCCTTTTATCAGTATGGCGCGATTGCCGGGAATCCATCGCCGGACTTTCTCGATCACGTCGTCGCGCGACTGACGGAGCTGCGCTTTCTGGGTGTTTTGCAGCGTATCGGACTCGCCTACGTCGCCGCGGCGCTGCTTTCCCTGCGCGCCCCGACGAAGCGGCTGGTAGCGATCATCGTAGCGCTTCTTATTGGCTACTGGGTCGCGATGATGCTCCTCCCCGTGCCGGAGCAAAGCGCGATCGGCGCCCGACTCCTCAATGAGCCGTCGCGCACGCTCGCGGCGTGGGTCGATCACGTCACGCTCGACTGGTCGGATTGGGGGCTCGGCAATCACATCTGGCAGGAAACAGCGGTCTACGATCCCGAGGGTCTTCTTTCAACGATGCCGGCCATCGCGACGACGCTGATCGGTGTCCTCGCCGGCCGCTGGTTAGGCAGTATTCGTTCACTCAATGAGCGACTGAAGGGACTATTCATCGCGGGCGTCGCGCTAACGATCGCCGGCCTGATTTGGAACCTCGTCTTTCCGATCAACAAGAATCTCTGGACCAGTTCCTTCGTCGTCTTCACGGCCGGCGTTGCTCTCGTGCTGCTCGCGGCGATTGCGTGGGTCGTCGACGTGAGACGATGGACCGGCTGGACGCAACCCTTCGAGGTGTTCGGTACGAACCCGATTACCGCATACGTCGGCGCTGAGCTCACGGCAATGCTGTTCGACTCGACGATCAAGCTGCGCCTCGATGGCCGACTGCGCTCGCTGCACGAGGTAGTGTACGAGCGCTTACTCGCGCCGTGGATGGATGCGCATGCTGCGTCACTGGCTTATTCGCTGCTTTTCGTGACGCTCTGGTATTTCCTGCTCTTACCGCTCTATCGCCGCGGCAAGATTCTCAAGATTTGACGACTGAGCGTCGTCGCCCGCCTCGCGCAACTCCCACAACTCTCTGACAGCTTCTCCCTCGCGCTGAGGTAGTTTGCTCGCGACCACTCGATGAGTATCTGCCAATGATTCCCAGGCTGCTGGAGACGGCCATCCAGGATGCGCGCTATACGGTGCGCACGTTGCGGCGTGCGCCCGCGTTCTCCATCGTTGCGATTCTGACCCTGGCGATCGGAATCGGGAGCACGAGCGCTACTTTCAGCGTCATCGATGCCGTCGTCCTGCGCGGGCTCCCGTATCACGAGGCGCAGCGACTCCGAACCGTGTACGAGCGGAGCGACGAGGGCGGGTTGCGTGTTCCGTCATATCCGACGTTCCAGGATTGGCAGGCGCAGAGCGCATCGGTCTCGGGCGCGATCGAGGGAACCGCTTTCATCCGCGGCGATGGAGTCATGCTTCCCATGCCTGGCGGCCCAGAGCGAGCGATCTCGGCGTACGTGACACCGGGGTTCTTTGGACTCATGGGAACCCGACCGTTGTACGGCAGAACGTTTCTGAATGACGAGGAGCAACCTGGCGCGGCACCAGTCGCGGTTCTCTCCTTCGATTACTTCCTGAAGCAATTCGGCGGCGATCCCTCGGCGATCGGAAAGATCATCGACGTCGACAGCGTGCCGACGACCGTCGTCGGTGTGATGCCGCACGCTTACGTGTATCCGAATTTCGGCGACGTGAATTATCTTCTCGGCCCCTCGCTCTGGCAGCCGATAGAGCTCTTTAAACGCCGGCACGCGGCGTTGAGTCTCCGAGGACTTCACGTCGATAGCCGAGCAGTGGTTCGGCTGCGAGCGAGTGCCGACTCGGCTCGGGGCGCCGCGGTAATGCGAACAATCGCGACACGCCTTGCGACGGAATATCCCGTGGAGCAGGCCCACTGGAGTAATGTCGCATTCCAGTCTATCAGCGACGAGCAGTTCGGGAACCTGCGCGAGGTGCTGGCGATGATCGCGGGTGCGATTGCGCTCGTGCTCGTGCTGGCGTGCGCCAACGTCGCGAATCTGTTGTTGACGCGAGCGAGCGTGCGCCGACAGGAGCTCGCGATCCGATCGGCGTTAGGCGCGGGTCGGTGGCGACTCGCGCGCCAACTCCTCACGGAAGCGGTAGCGCTCGCGATTGCCGCTGGCGCTGTCGGTCTGCTGCTCGCGTTTGTGATTGTCGGTTACGTACGCCGCGCCGCGACGGAGAGACTGCCCTTCGCCTCCGAGCTCGCCGTCGATCACCGGGCAATGATGTTTGCGCTTGGGGCGTCGATCACGACAGCTGTCTTCGTGGGTGTGCTGCCAGCGCTTCAGGCAAGCGGACCGCGCATTATGGAGCGCGTGCGCGCATCCGCCAGCCGCTCGATCGGCGGCGCACGCGACGCGTGGCTTCGCAACGTCCTCGTCGCCGTGCAGGTTGCGCTCGCGCTCACGCTGTTGATGGGTGCGGGCTTGCTCATACAGAGCTTTCGTCGACTACTTGTCGTGCCGTTAGGCTACGACCCGAGTGAAACGATCGAATTCGCGATCAGTCCTCCCGCTCATCGCTATGACGCACCGTCTGAGGCGGCTTCGCTCTACGGCAGAATTCTCGGCGCAGTCCGTGCCGTGCCGGGGGTGATGGACGCCGCGGCAATGGGTGGCGCGCAGATTCCGACGAAGCTCGAGACGGACGCAACGTCGGCTGGACGCCCGGTGGAATCCGCGCTGTACCGAACCGTTTCGACCGGCTACCTGAAGACGATGCGAATCCCGATGGCCGCGGGCCGTTGGTTCACGGAAGAGGAAATGCGGTCGCCAACTGGATTCGTCGTGAGTGAACGGCTGGCGAAAAGGGTGTGGCCGGGCGGCACCGCGTTAGGCAAACGCGTCACGGTGCGGCGCGCGTCGCAGGCGCGCGCTGATTTCGGCCAGCCGATCACCATGCCGGTGATCGGGGTCATCGGCGACGTTCGGGAGGGCGGCCCCGAGGATGAGCCGCAGATGGAGATCTACCTGCCGTACACGCTCGAGGTATGGCAGTGGATGCGTTTCGTCGTTCGCGCTCGGGACGCCACGCACACACTCGCGGCAATCGATCGTGCGGTGCGTGGGGTTGAGCCTGCGCTCAACTTTCTGAGTAAGCCGAGTGTGTCCGAGACGGGATTCGCCGCAATCGACTCACAGCGTCGTTTCGTCACCTTTGTGCTCAGCGGGTTCGCCGCGTGCGCGCTCCTTCTGGCAACGATTGGGCTCTACGGAATCGTCGCGTACAGCATTGTTCAACGAACTCGTGAGCTGGGAGTGCGCATCGCGCTCGGCGCCTCGGCGCGCAACATCCTCGTGCTCGTCATGAGCGAAGGCATGCTCTTCGTTCTCTCCGGGGCAGTGGCCGGCATGCTTGGGGCGCTCGCAGCCTTGCGCGTCATCCGGACGATGTTGTTCGAGACGACGGGCACCGATGTCGCGACTTTCATCCTGGTGCCCGGATTGCTTGCTTTTTCGGCGCTTCTCGCGAGCTATCTCTCCGCCCGTCGCGCGACGCAAACCGATCCGATGATCGCGATAAGGGGAGAGTAGAGGGCCGCGACCGCTGTAAGTCAGCAATGTGTATCAGCACTGGACAGCCGCGCTGTGTGAGTTCAACGTCAACACAACTCCAACCCCGGTGATCCCACCATGCGCCGAGTTTTGACTGCCCTCGCGGTAACCGTCCTCCCGTGTATCGCCGCCGCGCAAACGGCGCCGGTCGCAGACGCGTTCAAGCAGAACGCCCAGAACGTCGGGAAGAATCTCATCGCGGCTGCCGAGACGATGCCCGCGGACAAATACGCCTTCAAACCAACGCCCGCGCAGATGAGCTTCGCCGACGTCGTCGTGCACCTCGCGCAAGGCAACGACTATCTCTGTGGAGCGATCAGCGGCACCAAGGCGCCGACGCGCACGAAGATCGATGCCTCCGCCAGCAAGGACGCGCTCCTCGCGCGGCTCAAGGAGACATTCCAGTTCTGTGATCAGGCGCTCGCCTCGCTCGACGACTCGAAGCTCAGCGAGCAGATCCCATTCTTCGGCGGCAAGCCCTGGACACGCGCGGCCATCATGACGCTGACGACGGGCGATTGGGCGGACCACTACAGTCAATCGGCGATCTACCTACGCCTCAACGGTCTGCTCCCGCCGACGGCCAAGAAGCCCGGAATGTAGGCATTAACGTTCGCTAATCTCATCGTCGTTCGCGCCGCGCAGCTTTTTGATCAGCGAGGGCGCGAACGACAATGCGAACATCGCGGCGACGACGAGCCCCGCGACGACGAACGCTCGCCGATCGCTGCTCGTGATCCCCGCCATCACCCGCTCCCCGACATACACGGCGGCGACCGTGCCGGGCAGAATGCCGACCGCCGTTCCGGCAAGGAACGGCAAGAACGGCAAGTGGGCAACGCCAGCGCCGTAATTGAAGATCCCGAAGGGCATGATCGGGAGCAGCTGAAGGCGCATCGACGTCAAGAACACGTTGCCGTGCCGGAGCTCTCTCAACCGGCCGTGAAAGCGACCGAGTAACCGCCGCGCAACCCCGGACCATGCCGAGCGCGCAAGGTAGTAGCCCGCAGTCGCGCCGAGTATCGACGCAATCCAGACGTATAGCGTCCCGCGAATCACGCCGAAGACCGCACCCGCACCGTACGCAAGCGGCGAGACCGGAGCGGCCAGCATTGCGAGGGAGGCATAAACCGACACGAAGATCGGACCCATCCATGGGACGTCCTGCACTCGCTCGGCCGCCGCACCGAGCTTCTGTGGATTCTTGAGATCGAAATACCCGTGGCGCCAAGCGAGGATGATGAAAACCGCCAGCGCGAGCACGGGCAGCCCCGCGCGAATCCAGTCGGAGACTCGTGCGGGCTCGTGGGGCTCCTCGACGTGCTGCTGCGATGGGTGGCGCTTGGTGGGTGCTTTGGGCCCCGGCTTCAATTGCTTCCGCTGATGGCACGTAGTTGTCGAGTTGGCGCCGAATACTCGAGCAAGCCATGCGCCACCGCCGTGGGGGACTTATCTTCGCGCAGCTACGAGCGCAGTCCGCGCGGTGGCACGACCCGATGACCGAAATCCAAAATGCGTTCGAGACTCTGCTTCTCGCTATGCGCTTTGCTTGCAACGGCGGCTGGAATCGTGTGGCCCGCCCGCTCCGACGCACAAGGTACAAGTGGCCCACGCGCGCGAGCGGCTGCTCGGGCTTATCGCGAGCATAACGAGGCAGCGATCGTCGGCGAGTTCGCCGGGCTGCTTTCGATTCCGAATCTGGCGAGCGACTCGATCGACATTCGACGGAACGCCGATCGGCTCGTTCAAATGCTCGAGGTGCGGGGTTTTCGGAACGCGCGGTTACTCACCGTTCCCGGCGCGCCGCCTGCGGTGTACGGCGAATTGCCGTCGCCAGGTGCCGCGCGCACGCTCGTGCTCTACGCGCATTACGACGGTCAGCCGCTCGATGCGAAACAGTGGGTCACGCCGCCCTGGTCACCCGTGCTGCGCGACCGCCCCCTCAATGAAGGGGGGAAGGAAGTTCCTCTGCCGGCACCTGGCTCGGGAGGACGAGTACCACCAGAGGCCCGACTCTATGCGCGCTCCGCGGGCGACGACAAGGCGTCTATCATCGCGATGCTCACGGCCATCGACGCAATGCGTGCTCAACACCTCGAGCAATCAGTAAACTTGAAAGTGTTCTTCGAGGGCGAGGAGGAGGCGGGGTCAGGGCATCTTCGTCAGATCCTCGAGACCTACGCGGCGACGCTGAGCGGCGACGGGTGGCTCTTCTGCGATGGGCCGGTGCATCCGAGTGGTCGTGCGGAGCTCGTGTTCGGGCAGCGCGGCGTCACCGGGCTAGAGCTCACGGTGTACGGCCCAAACCGCGCGCTGCACAGCGGCCACTACGGCAACTGGGCCCCAAATCCCGCGGTGCTCATCGCCAACCTGATCGCCAGTATGCGTGACGACGACGGGCACATCAAGATCGCGGGATACTACGAGGACGTGCGTCCGATCTCGCCGGCCGAGCGCAAGGCAATCGCGGCGCTGCCGCCGTACGACGAGACGTTGCGTCACACGTTCGGCCTCGCGCGCACCGAAGCGAACGACGCCAATCTCGCCGAGCGCACCATGCTCCCAGCTTTGAATGTGCGCGGCATTCGCGTCGGCGGCGTGCGTGAGACCGGCTCGAACACGATCGCGCCCGAAGCGTACGCGTCGTTCGATCTCCGGCTCGTGCCTAACCAGACGCCGGAGCGCGTGCAGCGTCTCGTCGAAGAGCATATCCGTCGGCAGGGTTATTTCGTGGTACACGATAGCGCGACGATGGCCGTAAGACTCGCACATGCCAGAGTTGCGCGCGTCGAATGGGAGAGCGGTTATCCGCCTTCGCGTGCGCCGCTCGATGGTCCGTTCGGGCGTGCGGTGCTCGCCACGCTCGACGACGGCGCTCCCCAGCCGTTACTGGCCTTGCCGACGTCCGGCGGCAGCGGACCAGCGTATCTCTTCGAGCAGGTGCTGCACGTGCCGATGATCTCGCTGCCGATCGCGAACTACGACGACAATCAGCACGCTGCAAATGAGAATTTGAGAATTCAAAATTTGTGGGATGGGATCGAAACGTACGTCGCGCTCTTGACGGGCATTGGCGACCGGTGGGGCGCGCGTCCGGTGCCGTGAGCCGCGTCACGATGAAACGCGAAGTACTCGCCGACCGGCTGCATTCACTTGCGATTCATCTGCTGCGTCGCATTCGGCGTGGTGATGACGAGTCGGGACTGAGCGCGCCACGCTTGTCGGCGTTGTCGGTGATCATTTACCGTGGTCCGATCAGTCTCACCGAGCTCGCGAAGGCCGAGGGGGTGACCGCGCCAACGATGACGCGCCTCGCGCAAGCGCTCGTGCGTGCCGGACTGGTCGAGAAGAGCGTGCTGCAAACTGATAATCGCGTCGTGCTCCTGCGAGCGACGACGGCTGGGCGAACGAGACTGGATGTCGCGCGCGCCAACCGCCTCGCTGCACTCGAGGAGATGCTCAACCGGCTCGACGCTGAGCAAGCAGCACTCGTCGCTCGCGCAGTCGAAGCACTCGAGCCGTTATTCCGGTCGTGACACGCTCAGCGAAGTCTCGGCTCTGGATTCGACTACCGCGCGACGCACTCGCGGCGCTTCTTTTAGCGCTGCTCGCACTGGTATCGTTGCCGGTGCGGGGGTACCTATGGTGGCGCCGGCATCTTCTGACAATTGAATTGCGTCGCGCATGGGGCGATCGGCCGCACGTGATCGTTCGTCTCGAAGGTCCGATGTGGACGACCGTGCTTCGAGAACGTTGGCTTCCCTCGGCGACCGAACGCACGCTCGTTCTCGACAGCGTCCCCGATCCATATCCGGGTCGTCGCGCACTGCCAATCGAGTGGCGCGTGTATCTGGAGTGGGGACCGGACTACAGGCTCGTGCGGCCGCCGGTGGCGTTGATCGTTTGCAAAAGCGGGAAGGTAAAGCGAGTGGGATTCGATCAGGCGATGCAAGCACTCGCCATTGGGAACGATGCCCCGCTGCAGGAACGGCTCGAGGAATTGGTTCGCCTGTCGCACCGCCCCTAACTTCGCCCTACTACTGTGAGCATCGCTACTTCCGACAGACCGATCGCAAGCGCTGAGCTGACGCGCTGGCGCGGCGACACGCCCGGCTGTGCACATCGCAACCATCTCAACAACGCCGGCGCGGCACTCATGCCGCTGCCAGTGATCGACGCCATCTACGATCACATCCGCCTCGAGAGCGAGATCGGTGGATACGAAGCGGAAGCGGAACGACAGGACGCGATCGCTGCCGTGTACGACGAGATCGGCGGCATCGTTCAGGCTCCCGCGCGCAACATGGCTATCGTCGCGAACGCAACCGACGGATTCACGCGTTCGATGAGCGCCTTCGATCTCCGACGCGGTGACGTCATTGTC
>JANWKK010000088.1 GCA_025451425.1 Gemmatimonadaceae bacterium | reverse complement strand
TCACGAAACGTGATATTCGTGCGTTGTCGCGGCAGCGCGGCATCCCGACGTGGCGGCAGCCGTCGGCGCCGTGCTTGTCCTCGCGCATTCCGTACGGAACCGCGGTGACTCCAGCGCGCTTGCGGCGCATCGAGGTCGCCGAGGCGTCGCTCAGAGCCCTGGGCGTCACGGACGATCTCCGAGTGCGCGATCATGGCGCGCTCGCCCGAATCGAGCTGCCGCCTGACGATATCGGTCGCTGGCTCGAGCCGGTCGCGGCTGGCCGGCTTCGGCGTGCCGTTGTCGACGCGGGCTTTGACCGCGTCGCGATCGACGCGCGCGGTTTTCGGTCTGGTTCTCTGAACGTGCTCGGTGGCGTCGTGAGCGACGCCGAGCCTAACGACGTACCGCGCGAGGCGCCGGCAGCGTGACTATCCGTTCGCACGAGGAGCTCGAGCGCGCCTTGCGTGAGCTTGGGTTGCGCTGTGACGTCGAAGCGTTCGACGCGCTCGCGGTGGCGATTCCCGAACCGGGCGAGCGAGGGTTCGAGCACGACGATATCCGTCGACGTGCCATCGAGCTGGCTCGAGCCCACGGATTCTCACATCTCGCCGTCGAGCTGCGGAGCTCTGAGCACGCCGACTCGAATCGTGCGCCTTTTTCTGGCGATTAACATCCCGCCCGAAGTCCGCCATGCCATCGCCGAGGCATCGGCGCCTCTCCGCGTCGCTGCGCCGGAGCTCTCGTGGATTCGGGAGCCGCAGATCCACCTCACGGTCAAATTCCTCGGCGCGCAGCCCGAGGAGCTGGCGCCGAGGATCGCCGATGCAATGAAGGTGGTTGCCGCACGGAATCGCGTCGTGGACGTCGAAATTGGCGGGGTTGGCGCTTTCCCGAACTTTCGGCGTCCTCGCGTCGTATGGATCGGGGTGAGTCCGGACCCGAAGTTGGAACTGCTGCATCATGACGTCGAGTCGGCGTGCGAATCGCTTGGACTGCCGCTCGACGGCAAGCCGTTTCGCCCCCACCTCACACTCGCTCGGGTGAAGCCGCGCGCGGCGAAGAAGGAGACAATGCTTAATCTTGCCCGCGCGGCCAAAAGCATCTCGTATGTCGAGGAAGTTGTCATCTCGTCGATCGACCTCATGGAGAGTGAGCTGACGACGGTGGGCTCGCGCTATCGCCTCCTCTCGTCGTCACCGCTGAAATACTGACCATGCGAATGGGTTGTTTATCGCGGTTGGGTTGTCTCGTGCTCGTCGTCATCATCGCACTCGTGGCGTGGGTCACGAGCGATCGGTGGCTGCCACGCGTCACCGGCCGCGGGACAACGGTTTCGGCGTCTGGGCCGGTGTGGGAGCCGATTACGGCCCAAGGCGCGCAGCGAACGCGCCAGTTGTTGACACGATTGAGCCAGCCGACGGGCCCGGTGTTCGGCAATCTCTCCAGTGGTGACGTCGCGTCGTACATCTACCAGTCGCTCGCGAAGCAGCTGCCGCCGTCGGCCGACAGCATCCAGGCCGCGGTGATCGGCGACCGGCTCTATATCCGAGCGTCCGTCCGTCTTCAGGACCTCGGCGGCACTTCGTCGCTGGGTCCACTCGCTGGCATGCTGGGCGACCGCGAACAGATGCAGTTCGGCGGAACGTTCCGCGTCGTTCGTCCGCAGCTCGCCGAGTACGAGGTGAAGGACATCAAGATTCGTGATCTCAGCCTCCCGACGACGATGATTCCGCGCGTCCTGAGACAATCGGAGCGTGGGTCACGGCCAGACGGACTTTCGCCCGACGGCCTGCCGATCGTCGTGCCGCCCTACCTTGGCGACGTCCGAATCGCCAATGGGCGCGTAACGCTCTATAAGACCACGCCGCAATGAGACTGCGTTGCGCGTCCTTCGCCGCCGTCTAGCTTTCCGCGACAGCATGCGAGAGTGCTTTCACATCCGCGTCGGGGTTCTCAGGAGCCACTCGTGAGGCGCATCCTCATCGTCGACGACGAACAGGGCATCCGCGCGGCTCTCGGACAGCTGTTGGAGTTCGAGGGCTATGAAGTGCGCGCCGTTGCCAACGCCGTCGACGGGATCAGCGAGTACACAAAGTGGAAACCGCACCTCGTCTTCCTCGACGTGAAGATGGCGGGAATCGACGGACTCGAGGCGCTGCGGCGCATCAAGGAGCAGGATCCGGGTGCGATCATCGTCATGATCAGCGGGCACGCCACGATCCAGACCGCGGTCGAGGCCACACAGCTCGGTGCGTACGATATTCTCGAGAAGCCGCTCGATACCGATCGTATTCTCGTTACGCTTCGGAACGCACTACAACATCTTGATCTCCACGAAGAGAACGCGCGACTTCGTGAGACGATCGAATCTCGATACGAGATTGTTGGGCGGTCGTACGCCGTTCGTGCCGTGATCGACAAGATCGAGCGCGTCGCGAAGTCACCGGCGCGCGTGCTCATCTCGGGAGAGAATGGAACGGGGAAGGAGCTCGTCGCGCGCGCGATTCATCGACAGTCGCAACGCGCGGACGGACCGTTTGTCGAGGTCAACTGCGCCGCGATTCCGAGTGAGCTGATCGAGAGCGAACTGTTCGGGCACATGAAGGGCTCGTTCACCGGCGCGATACAGGATCGGGCCGGCAAGTTCGAGCAGGCCGATGGGGGCACGCTCTTTCTCGACGAAGTGGGCGACATGAGTCTCGCCGCGCAGGCAAAAGTCCTGCGTGTCCTCCAGGATGGCGTCGTGACGCGCATCGGCGGGTCGAAGCCGACGCAGGTGGACGTGCGCGTCCTCGCAGCGACGAACAAGCGTCTCGAGGAAGAGATCGCCGAAGGTCGCTTCCGCGAGGATTTGTTCTATAGGTTGAACGTGGTACCGATTAATGTGCCTCCTCTCCGTGAGCGCCGAGAGGATATTCCCCTTCTCGTTGTTCACTTCCTCAGCCAACTCACCGAGCGCGAGGGCGTCGCGCCGCGCACCATCGCGACCGAGGCCATCGATCGGCTGCAGCAGCTCGATTGGCCCGGTAACGTGCGGGAGCTGCGGAATACGATTGAGCGTTTGCTCATACTCGCGAGCGGCCCGCGAATCAGCGGCGACGACATCGCGCGGCTTGTCGGCCAGCGCGACCCGGAGCAGGCGGGGCTTGGTTCGTTGCTCGAGTGCAAGACGTTCGAAGAGTTCAAGCACGCGGCGGAACGTGCTTTTCTGCTCGCCAAGCTGCGCGCCTTTGATTGGAATGTGTCGGAGACGGCCCGAGCCCTTGATATGCCGCGCTCCAACCTCTACAAGAAGATCGAGCGGTATCGCCTAACGCGAGAGACGGCGGCGTGACCGCGCTGGGAGGATTCTGATTATGGCCGAGCGTGACTGGGCCAAGGAAATGAAGAAGATCGATCGGCAACTCGAGTCGATCTCGGATGAAGCGTTGTTCCCCACGAAGACTGCGTCGGGAAAGGGACCGAAAGCGGCCGCGACGCGAGCCGAGAATCTGGAAAAGCAGCGAACCACGAGCTCGTTGGGCGTGTTTTTGCGACTGCTGCTGTCGGTCGCGCTCGGCGTGGGCATTTACTTCTGGCCGTACGACGCGCGTTGCGGTTTTGGACTATTCGGCTATCTCGCCGCGATCGGTGTCGTCACCGCGAGCGGCATATGGAGCGCAGTGTGGACGTGGCGTCATCGCTCGGCGCGCGGTCATACGCTGTCGCTTCTCTAGATTCGGGGGGGTGCGACGCTCGGTGCGATGGAGATACTTCCGCGCATCGGCTACGCCAAAACGGATGCGCTCCATCCGGCGACTTGGACATGCAAATGAACTCCAATTGTCATCCTGAGCGAAGCGAAGGATCTGTTGTCCCTCGTTAATGGCCAGCTTCTAACTGAGGACAGTAGATCCTTCGTCGCTTCGCTCCTCAGGATGACAACGAGAAAAAGATGACCGACTTCAAAAACTTCATTGGCGGTAAGTGGGTCGCTCCGTCGACGGGCGAATATTTCGAGAATGTGAATCCCGCCGATCGTGCGGACGTGATCGGCCGCTTTCCACTCTCGGGTGAGGGGGACGTCGCGCGCGCCGTGCAGTCGGCGAAGTGCGGCTTCGATGTCTGGAAGAAGACGCCGGCGCCGGCGCGCGGTGACGTGTTGCGCCGCGTTGGCGACATTCTTGTGCGCCGCAAGGACGAGATCGCGGATCTCATGACGCGCGAGATGGGCAAGCCTCTCGCCGAGACGCGCGGTGACGTCCAGGAAGGCATCGATACCGCGTACTACGCCGCGTCCGAAGGCCGACGCTTATTCGGCCACACCGTGCCGAGTGAGCTGCGCAACAAGTGGGCGATGAGCTATCGACGTCCAATTGGAATTTGCGGCATCGTCACGCCGTTCAATTTTCCAATGGCAATACCGACCTGGAAAATGTTCCCGGCATTGCTCTGCGGTAACGCGTGCGTCTTCAAACCCGCCGAGGACGTCCCGCATACCGGAACCGTGCTCGTCGAAGTTTTTCTCGAGGCGGGGCTTCCTCCCGAAGTGATTCAGCTCGTGCACGGCGTCGGTGAAACCGTTGGCGCGGCGATTGTCTCGCATCCGGAGATTCCGGTCATCTCCTTCACGGGATCAACCGAGACAGGTCGCATCGTTGGCGAGACCTGTGGGCGCATGCACAAACGCTTATCGCTCGAGATGGGCGGCAAGAACGCGATGATCGTACTCGATGACGCGAATGTCGATCTCGCCCTGGATGGCGTGCTCTGGGGCGCGTTCGGCACCACCGGACAGCGCTGCACCGCGACGAGCCGGCTGATTCTGCAGCGCGGCATTCACGACCACTTCCTCGGTCGGCTCATCGATCGAGCGCGCGGCCTCAAACTCGGCGATGGACGCAAGAAGGGCACGGATGTCGGGCCCATGGTGAACGAAGGCGCTCGCACGAAGGTCGAGCACTACGTCGACATCGGTCAAGCCGAAGGAGCGGATCTGCTCTGTGGCGGTCGCCGTCCGCCGGGCAAGGAGTACGAGAAGGGCTTCTATTTCGAGCCGACGATCTTTAGCCGAGTCGAAGCGGGAATGCGGATCGAGCAGGAGGAGATTTTCGGCCCCGTGTTGTCGGTGGTCCGTGTCGACAGCGCTGACGAAGCGTTCGCGATCAACAACGACGTGAAATACGGTCTATCTTCCTCTCTCTATACGCGGGACGTCGGTCTTGCCTTTCGAGCCCTGAATGAGCTCGACAATGGCATCACCTACGTAAACGCGCCAACGATCGGAGCTGAGGCACATCTTCCCTTCGGCGGCGTAAAACAAACGGGGAACGGGCATCGTGAGGGAGGTTGGGAGGTTTACGAGTTTTACTCGGAGACGAAAGTCGGGTATGTCGATTTCTCCGGGTCGCTGCAACGAGCACAGATTGACAACTATCTTGGGACGCCGGACTAAGTTACGTGTTCGACCTATTCTTGCGTCCGTTTATTCACAGTCGTTAATTCCTGCGGGGGACGGTCGTCTGTCAGGTAGCCGGCGACGTCTCGCGTCTCACAGCGCCGAGGTCGCTGGGCCTTGCCGCTGGAGAACCAGGAGTCGTTTCGTCGTCGCATAAGCATGAGCGAGCCCGCAGGATCCTCCCCATCGTTGACGCCCGCCCGGGCGATCACAGCCGAACAACGCGTCGGTGCTCTGCGCAGCGTCAATCGCGGTGCGGGGCCGCTGTCTTTCCTATGGGAATGGGCGAAGATCCTGTTCGTGTCGATAGTGCTCTTTTTCTTCCTTCGCACGTTCTTCGTCGAGGCCTTCAAGATCCCCAGCGGCAGCATGGAACGCACGCTCCTCGTCGGCGACTTCCTCCTCGTGAACAAACTGGCGTATGGGGCGGAAGTGCCCTTCACGCACCGCCGCCTACCGAAGCTGCGCGAGCCACAGGATGGCGACGTGATCGTGTTCGAGTGGCCCGAGGACCCCACGAAGAACTTCGTGAAGCGACTCGTTGGGCTTCCCGGTGATACACTCGAGATGCGCGACGGCCAGCTGATGCGAAATGGACAAACGCTCACCGAGCCGTATGTCCTGCATACACAGCCGGACATCGATCCCGCCCCTGAAGATTTCCGTTGGCAGCGGGAATTCCTCGTGAAGGCCGCGAACGCAACGGTTGGATACCACCCGTCACGAAATAATTGGGGCCCGCTCGTCGTTCCGACCGGAAATTACTTTGTGCTTGGTGACAATCGTGACAATTCGCTCGATAGTCGCTACTGGGGCTTCGTGGCCGATTCTTTAGTGAAGGGCCGACCATTCGTTATCTATTACAGCTACGCTCCTGACAGTGTGGACTTCGCGTGGCTTACTCGCATTCGCTGGCAGCGTGTGGGTGAGCGGGTTCACTAGATAGATCAGTTCGTCCGTTACCCGGAACACCGTCGCAGCGTCTGCTGCCCGGACCCCTAATTTTGTTCCGCACCAAGGAGCAGCTGTCCTCATGGCCGCGACCGGCAATCACAAGAAATCCTCCTACGAGGAAGGCTCGCTCGATCAGTATCTGCGGGACATCAGCGCGTATCCGCTGATCTCGCGTGACGAGGAGGTTCGTCTCGCGCAGCGCATCCGTCAGGCCGATCAGGAGGCGTTGGACAAGCTCGTCCGGTCGAATCTCCGCTTCGTCGTTTCGGTCGCGAAGAAGTATCAGAATCAGGGCGTCTCGCTTTCGGATCTCATCAACGAGGGCAACCTCGGTCTGATCCGCGCCGCGCACAAATTCGACGAGACGAAGGGGATCAAGTTCATCTCGTACGCCGTGTGGTGGATTCGTCAGGCAATCTTGCAGGCGCTGGCTGAACAGTCCCGCATCGTACGCGTTCCGCTGAATCGCGCCGGCACGCTGCATCGCATTGGCAAGCGCGCGAACGCGCTGCTGCAGGAGCTCGGGCGCGAGCCGACGCACGAAGAGATCGCGGATGGCATGGACATCACGGAAGAAGAAGTCGCGAAGACGATGTCCATCTCGCAGACGCATCTTTCGCTCGACGCGCCGATGACGCCCGGCGAGGACAATAAGCTTCTCGACTATCTTCCCGACAACCTGAATCCACCGCCTGACGAGCAGACGTTCGAAAAGGCGCTGACGGAGTCGATCGAGGAAGCGCTCTCGCACTTGAAGGAGCGCGAGTCGAAGATTCTGCGGCTGTATTTCGGGCTCGACGGGGAAGAGCCGATGACGCTCGAGCAGATTGGCTCGCTGCTCGGGATTACGCGCGAGCGAGTGCGACAGATCAAGGAGAAGGCGCTCTCGCGTCTGCGGCACGTGAGTCGTGCGCGGGCGCTGGAGAGTTATCTCGGATGAGGGGCTAGGGCCGAGGGACGTAGGGCTAGAGAATTCGGAAAGGGTCGCGACGTCGTTCGCGACCCTCTTATTTGCCCTAGCCCTTAGGCCCTAGCCCCTAGCCCCTATGCCTCAAGCCAGCTCTTTCGATGTCACGACGGGCGTCGCCCTCCAGGAGGTCGACAACGCCGTCAACCAGTCGCAGAAGGAGATCGGAC
>JANWKK010000087.1 GCA_025451425.1 Gemmatimonadaceae bacterium | reverse complement strand
CTCGCGAGACCGGACGCGCGACTGATCCCAGAGCCGCGGATCATCTCGATGTCGAGATAGGCGGAGAAATTACTGACGACGCATGCCCCGCCGTACGCACCGTAGCTCTGACTGAGCTGCCGATCACCGCTCGACACGAGGCTCATCGGGCCGGAATAAGCACTCTTGAAAGGACGTAGATCCTGTCCGATATACGTCACTTGCGCACCGAGAAGAGCGGCGCGCGGCGAACCACAATACGATGTCTGCGCGCCCAGGCCGCGCGCGGCGACAAACGAGATCCCGGCCCCGAGAGCGAGATGTCGTCCTGTCAGAGCCACGTATGGTATCGTCGGATGTACCAGGCCTTCACGAGCTGTATCAGCATCGAAAAGCTGAGCAGAATCGCCACCAGCAAGAGAAAGTAGCTGCTGGCAACGGAATGAGCGCGAGCTTCGCGCCGACTCTGGAGAACGGCAGCCGCACTCCGACCAGCATGATGAAGCTCGTGAGCAGAAGCACCGGATGCACGACCGATCAACCAAAAGGTTTCTTAACGCTAACGTCCGGTCTTCGGCGTTTCGACGATGTTGAATCGATAGCCGACGCCTGGCTCGGTAACGATGTAGCGAGGCCTAACGACGTCGTCCTCGATCTTGCGTCGGAGATGCGCGACCTGAACGCGCAGATACTGCTGCGCGTCCCCGTATGTGCGGCCGCTCCACACCTGATTAAAGAGTTGCTGGTGCGTGAGCGTCCGGCCCGCCTGCGTCGCCAGCGCGCGGAGGACCTCCCATTCCGTTCGCGTGAGGTGCACGTAATCGCCTCGCACCGTCACCGTGCGTCCCACGAGATCGATTACCAAATCTCCCGACTCGATGCGCGTGTCGGCGTCGGCGGTCTCGCTGCGCGCCGCGCGACGAAGCAACGCGCGGACGCGCGCCTGAAGCTCCGTGGTGCTGAAGGGCTTTGTGACATAGTCGTCGGCGCCGGCATCGAGCAGCGCGACTTTTTCCGTGTCCGAGTGGCGCGCGGATAGCACGAGAATTGGCGCGCGCGTCCACTCGCGTAGCGCTCGACAGACAGCTTCGCCGGACATATCGGGAAGACCGAGATCGAGAATGATCAGTTGCGGTCTCTCCGAGGCTGCCGCATCGAGTCCGCTCGAGCCTTCCTTTGCCTCGATGACGCGCGTCGCCGGACCTTGCAACGCCGATCGTACAATGCGCCGAATCTGCGGCTCGTCGTCGATGACGAGCACGGTAAGTGGTGTCGCGGATGGAGCGGCGATTGATTCGGACGATGGCACAATCCTCCAGTCGCTCGAGGCTGCGAGAACGTTAATGCGACTCCCGCCGCGACACCTATTCTTGACAGTCGCGCCCGCAGACCGCAGTTCTCAAGACGGGTCCTGACGACATCCTAAGGAAAGGAGCGTGCTCCATGCGACGTTCCACGACGGTTGTCGAAGGTGCAGTTGGAGGCATGCTTGCCGGCGCAGTGGTCGCCGTCTGGTTCTTTGTGCTCGACCTCGTAACGGGGCAGCCATTCAATACGCCACGAGTACTCGCGGCCGCGGTACTCGGGCACGAGCCGACGCTGGCGACGGCGCGCGTCGTCGCGATCTACACGTTGCTTCATCTCGGCGTGTTCGCGTCACTCGGGATCGTTGCAGCATGGTTGATGCGCGCCACAGGCGAAGCACCGCGGCTTCTAACCGGTGCGCTGTTCGGTGTGGGCGCATTGAGCGCGACCCATTACGGCGGGCTCCTTCTGCTCGGACTGCCCGTGCTCACGCTGCTTCCGCCCGTGCACGTGCTCGCGGCAAATCTCGTGGGTGGGATTGCGATGATGCTCTACTTGCATCAGGCGACGCGAGAGCCAATGCCGTTCGGGCCTGCGATGCTCAAGCAGCATCCGATGGTAGCCAACGGCCTGCTCACAGGCACGATAGGCGCTGGCGCGATCGCACTCTGGTTCCTCGTCATCGACGCGTTGTCCGGACGGCCGTTCTTCACGCCAGCAGCGTTAGGCTCGGCGATTCTGCTCGGCGCCCAGTCGCCGGCTGACGTTCACCTCACGGCTGGCATCGTGGGCGCGTACACACTCATTCACGTGTTGGCGTTTTTCGCCGTTGGCATTGGCGTGCAATGGGTCGCACGCCAGCTCGAGCGCTTCCCGGCCTTCTGGCTCATTGCGTTGCTTGCCGTAATCGTGCTCGACGTGCTGTTCGTCGGCGTAGTTGGCAGTCTTGCACTCTGGGTCTTGGGCGCCGTTGGACTCTGGGCCGTGGTGACAGGCAACCTCTTGTCCGTGGCCGCGATGGGCTACTGGGTCTGGCGTGAGCGTCCCGAGCTTCGTGCTCAATTCGCGCACATTCCGGAGGGCACCCATGCCTGATTGTCGGAGTGAATTAGTGAGGCTCACAACATAAAAAAATCGTGAAAAAGGCAGGGCCGTACTGTCCACGGTGCGGCGGATGCGCGTCGTTCATATGCACCCACCGCGCACTGCCGCACCGTCGGAATGCCCACCGCAATCAAACGTGTAAAGAACTTGCTCGTCGGCCGGCCATTGCCGAGCGAGCGACTCGAGCACGAGCGGCTCAGTAAGAAGACCGCGCTCGCCGTTCTTTCTTCGGACGCGATCTCGTCCGTCGCATACGCCACCGATCAGATCCTTTTCGTCGTCGGCGGGGCGATCGGTCTCGCCGCGATCAACTACGTCCTCCCGATCTCGGCGGTCATCGTTGGGCTGCTGGTGCTCGTCGCGCTTTCGTACCGGCAGACGATCTTCGCCTATCCCGGCGGTGGCGGGTCGTACACGGTCGCGAAGGACAATCTCGGTGTCGGCACTGGCCTCGTTGCCGCTGCAGCGCTGCTCACCGACTACATCCTGACGGTCGCGGTTTCGATCTCGTCAGGTGTTGCCGCGATCACGTCGGCGTATCCGGCGCTCTTCAAGCACACGGTGCTCTTGTGCGTCGTTTCGATCGTCATACTCACGATCGTCAACCTCCGCGGTGTTCGCGACTCGGGCATTGCGTTTAGTCTGCCGACGTATGCGTTCATCGTCGTTATGCTCGCGCTCATCGCCACCGGCATCTACCGTGGCTACTCGGGACACGAGCTCGCGCCGCTCGGTGCGCCGATCAAGGTCGATCCGACGTCCGCGCGACAACTTCTGCACGCACCCGCAGGTTTCGCATTCCTTTATCTGATGCTGCGCGGGTTCGGCGAAGGGTGCGCCGCGATGACGGGTACTGAAGCCATCTCGAACGGGATTTCGGCGTTCAAGAAGCCGGCACCGCGGAACGCCTCGATTACGCTCGTGTGGATGGTCACCATCCTTGCTGCCTTCTTTCTCGGAACGAGTGCCCTGGCGCAGCACTATGGCGTGATGCCAACGACAGAGCAGACAGTGCTCTCGCAGCTCGGGCATCACATCTTCGGCACAAACCCGCTTTACTACTTCTTCCAGTACACGACGTTCGCCGTTCTCGTGCTCGCCGCGAATACGGCGTTCGCGGACTTCCCGCGCCTTGCCGGAATTCTCGCGAACGATCGCTTCATGCCGCGCCAGTTCTCGGCGCGCGGCGATCGCCTCGCCTTCTCGAATGGCATCATCACGCTTGCGATGATAGCGATGGCGCTCGTGGCTCTGTTCCACGGGGACACGAACGCGCTCGTTCCGCTGTACGCGATCGGCGTCTTCATCTGCTTCACTCTGTCGCAAGCCGGCATGGTGGTGCACTGGATTCGCACGAAAGAACCGGGCTGGCGGAGGCGCGCGGCGCTGAACGGCGTCGGTGCCGTTGCGACGGCAGTCGTTTCGCTCATTCAGATCGTCACGAAGTTCACGAGTGGCGGCTGGATCGTCGCGTTGATCATCCCCGTGATCATTTTCATTCTGCGCAAGATCCACAGGCACTACGACGAGTTCTCGCGCGAGATCAAGTTCGACGGCCAGAGCCCGATCACGCCGCTTCACCACACCGTGATCGTTCCCGTGCATGGCATAACGAAAGCGGTCGCCGGGGCGCTCGTATACGCGACGACGATATCGGACGAGGTGCTCGCGCTCTATGTCGAAGTCGACAAGCGCGAGACAGCGGAGCTCGAGAAGGCGTGGGAGGAGTGGGACATCGGTGTCCCGCTCGTCGTGTTGCCATCGCCCTACCGTTCGGTGCTCCGTCCGCTCGTCGAGTATGTTGAGAATTTGCGCATGGTTACGCCGGGCGAGCTGGTCACAGTTGTCGTGCCGGAAGTCGTTCCGCGCCGTTGGTGGGAGCACTTCCTCCACAACAAGACCGCGCTTTACATCCGCACGGCGTTTCTCTTCAAGGCGAATGTCGTCGTCACCAGTGTGCCGTATCTGCTCGGGCACTCCTATCGTCTGCGCGATCTCCTCGAGTACGACGACGACCTCGAAGACCCCACGCCTGTTCCGCGGATCCCGTTCCGGAATTCGGGGCCGAGACGAGCTATCAATGAGTGATGCGTGGCGCGTGATGCGTGGAAACGCGCATCTCGCACCCCGCTACCCTCCGGTTACGATGCTCCCCTCGTCTAGTGCTGGCAAGTACAGAGTGAACACGCTGCCGCCGTCCGCGCGGGGCTCGTAGATCAGCCGCCCGTTCTGCGCTTCCGCGACGCGACGAGCGATTGAGAGCCCGAGACCAGCGCCCCCGACGTCCGGCTGCGAGCCGTTAGGCCGCTGGAACGGCTCGAACAGGCGCGGCACCGCCTCGGCTGGGACGCCGGGTCCACGGTCGGAGACGCGAATCGCAATCTCGCCGTTCACCCGCTCGGCCGTCACTTCGATGGGCGCCTCGCTGCGATCGTATTTCTTCGCATTCTCCACGAGATTCGCCAGCGCCCGCAGCGCCTGGACAAAATCGAACCGGCTGAAGAGCAACGCGTCGCCTGGCGGAAGTGTCACCACGATCCGCTTTGCGCCTAACGAACCTTCGACTCGCTGTACGAGCGCGCCGAGAAGATCGTCCACCGCGTTGAGCTCGAGACGAACCGGCAGCGCGCCCGCGTTCAATCGCGAGAGATCAAGGAGATCCGCGACGAAGCGGTTGAGTCGATCCGCTTCCTGCTCGATGATCTCACTGCGCTCGTCGCCGAGCGCGCCGAGATCGTGCGCCATCGCCTTGATCGTTGTTAGCGGCGTGCGCAGATCGTGCGATACCGACGCGAGCAGCGCGTCCTTCAATCGATCCGCCTCACGGAGCGCCTCGGCGTGCTCCGCCTCGGCAGCGAGCCGCACGCGCTCCACGCCTAACGCGGCGTAATAGGAAATAGCGTCGAGAAAGCGCCATCGTTCGGGATCGAGGCGGATGCCTGCTGCGTTCGCGACGCGCAGCACACCGACCGGGCGATCGCGAACGCGCAGCGGAAGCAGCAGCGCCAGACTGCCGCCATCCTCGAGCAGTCCCAGTTCGCTCGACGAGGGCCGCGCGGCATTGAGGTGCGTCGTTCCATCGCGCCGTTCGATGGCGGCGACGCCATTCTGGTTTACCCACTCTGCCATACCGTGTGACGACTGCGAGATTCCGGCAGCATCGCGGCCAGAGCCAGCCGCGACGGTAAAGCCTGTCGGTCCACGCATCAGGATCTCGCACGTATCGACGTCGATGCTTGACCGAATGACACCCGCGATTGCTTCGAGCGCGTCCGTCGCATGTGCGGCGTTGAGCGTTTCGGCGCCCAGCGTTGCCAGACGATCGATTTCCGCGGCGCGCTCATGCGCTGTTCGAGCCTCCTCCTGCGCTCGGTAGAGCAACTGCGCCGCAACCACGCTCGTTACGAGAAATGCAATGAGAACAAT